>SVJY01000050.1 GCA_015068765.1 Oscillospiraceae bacterium | reverse complement strand
TTACCCCGTCGAAGCTGACAGTACCCAGCCGTTCGGGGGAGACAATTTCTCCCAGTCGTTCTCGGGCATCCTCTTCAGAAATTTCCGGTGCATTTTGCAGAAAAAGAGGTGTTTTTTCCTGCACATGGTCAGAAAAAGGACCGTCATAGAGGAGGCTGGGATAATCCTGGAATTGGGATTCCAGCTGTTCCATGCTGCTGGCAAGACCGGCTTCGCTTTGTCCTCTGGGCGTACCGAAATGCACAGCACCGCTATAGAGCTTCTGCTGGGTATCATACAGTCCCGCCTCCAGCGTAGTGGCGTATCGGGAAAGATCCAGCATGGTCTGCCGTTGCTGCTCGCTGATTACAGGGTCGTCCATATAGCTAAGTGCCAGCATATAGGTGAAATCGCCCACCTGTGCGAGGAATTTAGCAGTATTTTCCAGATTGGTATCGGAGAGAGGAAGCTGGGCAAGACAGGTGCTTGCGGAGGCGGATTTGGCGTAAATGTCATTGGCAAGACGTACCACGCTCTTGGCATCGGTCACAGCGGAGCATTTGACCAGTGTAGTTTCGATAGTGGAGACGTATTCGGTCAAATCGTCAAACGCACGGATATATTGGCTGTTCAGCCGATTCTTATAGTCTGCACTGACTTTGGCCTGGTAGGTGAACACACCCGCCATGATCACGATAAGCCCCACAATAACGGAATACATATGCCGATCCGTCAGGCGGTTTTTAAGGTTACGGAATTTTTCTCGAAATCGCATTTCATCACCCTTTTGTTGTTTTTTATTATTTTATACAACAGATAGGGAAATATACATGAAAAAACCGCACGAAAATTTCGTGCGGTTTCATATGAATCTGGTATTATGCGTGTTTTTTGCGCTTCTTCATTTTATCGTTCAGAACAACCCAGAGGGGAGTGGCGATACACATGGAAGAGTAGGTGCCAATCAGTACGCCGATAATAATCGGAAGGGAGAATTCACGAATGGAATCAATACCCAGAATATACAGAGCCAGAATCGTGGCCAGTGTTGTGATAGAGGCGTTGATCGTTCTGGTGAGAACCTGATTCAGTGCCGTGCCGGAAACCTCTTCAAAGGGGGCACGACGGTTCAGCTTTCTGTTTTCGCGAATCTTATCGAAGATAATGATTGTATTGTTGATAGAGTAACCCACAATGGTCAGCACAGCCGCAACAAAAGTGGAGTTAATCTGCATTCTTGTGACGGCGTAAATGGCTAAAAGCACAAGAACGTTATGCAGAAGACCCAAAACAGCGGCAAGACCGGAGCGGAAGTCGAAGCGAATGGTGATGTATACCAGCATACAAAGTACAGCAATGAGAAGTGCCTTGAGTGCGTCCGTCAGAAGCTGTTTGCTGGCAGATGCAGAAACGTTCGTAGCTTCCAGAAGTGATGTTTCATCCAGTGCATACTTTTCTTTTACTGCGTTTACAACAGCATCACGCTTTTCTGTTTCAATTTCTTCTGTTTTGATAGAAACTTCGTTGTTGCCTGTTTTCTGTATCAGGGAATCCACACCGGCGTTGTCTTTAACAATGGAAGAAATGTCATCGTTGTTAAATTCCTGTCCGATGTTCATGCGGATTTCCGTACCGCCGGTAAAGTCCAGACCGAAGTTTAGACCACCGAAGATAATGTAGGCAATGAGACCTATCAGGATAATAGCGGCGGAAAGAATGAAATAGACTTTTTTACCTTTCAGAATATTCATTATTCCTGCACCTCCTTTTTCATCTTAACACCAAAGGCACCGGGGCTCTTCAGACCAAGATTCAAGAAAATCTTAAGGAGCATACGGGTAACCAATACGGCAGAAATCATGCTGACGATAATGCCGATTGCCAAGGTCCATGCAAAACCTTTGATTGTGCCTGTACCAAAAATGCTGAGAACGATTGCAGCGATGATGGTGGTAATGTTCGAGTCGATAATCGCACGGAGTGCATTATGGAAACCGGATTCTACTGCGGCACGGGCGGATTTGCCGGCACGCAGCTCGTCCTTGATTCTTTCAAAAATAACAATGTTTGCGTCAACGGCCATACCTACGCCGAGAACAATACCGGCGATACCGGGCAACGTCAGCGTTCCGTTTACACCCAGGAAGGAGAAGTAACCGGAAATGGCCAGAACAACCAAGCTGATATATCCCATCAGTGCGATACAGGAGATGAGACCCGGAATACGGTAGATAATCAGCATGAACAGAAGGACGAACAGAATGCCGATTGCAGCGGCAAACAGGCTTGTTTCCAGTGCTTTGTCACCCAGAGTAGGACCAATGCTGCGGAGCTCTGCTTCCTTCAGGGCGAAGGGGAGCTGACCGCTCTGGATCTGGTTTGCAAGTGCTGAAGCGGAAGCTTCTGTAAAGTTACCGTTGATAACGCACGTGCTCATTGTGATCGGTTCACTTACCCGGGGGCTGGAAATTTCATCCTCGTCCAGATAAATGGAAATGTAATTGTTGCCGGAAGTGTTTGCGGAGATTGTGGTAGTAGCTTCCGAGAACTTTCTTGTACCTTCACTGGTGAACTCCAGTTCAACGTAGTGCTCCATAGCACCGTTTTCCGAAGTCTGTCCGTATTTATAAGTGGCACGCTTTACGTCCGTACCGCCTTCCATAATCACGTTTCCTTCCGGATCACGGAAAGTCAGCTTTGCAGTGGCACCAAGCATCTGCACCGCTTCTTCGGGGTCGGAAATGTTTGGGATTTCGATAGAAATCGTCTTATTACCACGCTGTACAACCGTAGCGTCATAATATCCCTGGCTATCCAGACGGGTACGAACAACGGCCATAGCGGCATCCATGTCGTCCTGAGAAGGAACACCGGCTGGTGTATCGGCAGGAGCCTCTGTGGCGGTTTCTGTAGCCACTTCTTCTGTTTCGGTGGTTACTTCTTCCGTGGTTTCTGTGGCTGTTTCATCAGCCGGTGCTTCTGCATCGTTAGGTTCTACCTCCTCTGCGACACCTTCATCGGTTTCGGCAGGATCCGTAGCCTCTTCAACAGGTTCCTCTGCAGCCGGTTCTTCCGTCTGCGGCACACCGCTCATATCGGCTTCAAACGATATAATAGAACCGCCAACCAGATCAAGTCCACGCTTAATACCGTACTCTTCATCCAGGGCATTGGGGAAATAATATTTTTCCCCGTTAAAAGGATTCACAATCGTTACGCCGCATACAGCAGTGAAAACCAGGGCGGAAATAACAAGTAATGTTATAACAAGCCCTATAATGCTTTTCGCTTTCATTTGGGTAAACTCCTCCTTGCGTAAATATAGAAATATTATATAATATTTTACTCGATGCAGTCAATACTTTTTGGAAAAAAACAGGATTATTTTCCATAAATGTGCTTGTCCACACTGCCGACAAACATACAAGTGCTGTATTTGCATAGGAAAATGCAAATACAGCAACCAGCTTGTCTTCAGCAAAATACTGCCGGCGATCGGACGACCGCCATCCGTTTTCAGACTATCTCTTTTTCCGCCGGGTGTTCACACCCACGGTGCCGCCTATGCTACCTGCCAAAAGCCCCAAAAGAAGGAGCCGAAGGAAGCCGGTTCCGGGGGTCATACTCCCAAAAACCAGTGCCGCAATTATGTACGCAGTTACCGCATACATAAGACCGGCCATACCTCCCCATAAAAAGCCACGGTTGCTTTTTTGCCGGGCCGAGAGAAAACCGGACAGAAAAACACAGACCACCGTAGCAATCCGTATACAGGTATCTGCCGCTTGCTCCGACACCGGTCCATAGGCAATGCATATGGCCAGAAGGCACAGGGCTAAAAAGGTTACGGCAAGAGAAATGAAAAGCGGTTTTAAAACGGAAAGAAAAAAACCGGGTGCCGTCTCGGGGACAGCGGTGTGTCTCATCATAATTTCATCCCCCTTAAAAGATACTACTGCATATCTATGCAGGGGGATAGGAGATTATTCCTTAACGGTGAGGCAGCTTGCGATAGAGTTGCGGGAAACGGTCAGCGTAGACTTCTCATTGCCGGAACCGGTTTCCAGAACAACGGTATCGTCCTTCATCTTCTGGATTTTTCCGTGGATGCCGCCGATGGTAACAACCTTATCGCCGACTGCGAGACTGTCCAGCATTGCTTTCATAGCCTTCTGCTGCTTTTTTTGCGGGCGGATCAGCATGAAATAAAAGAGTGCAATCATGATGACAATCCAGATAATACCGAAACTTTCTTGTGGCATAATATAGACCTCCTTTTATATATCAATATATCTATTATACTGTTTTTTTTGCCGTTTGGCAAGAAATTTATTAAAATTTTCCAAATTTCATAAGGAGCGCATCGTCCGGCGGATCGCGGTAATACCGTTTCCGCATACCGTAGACGGAAAAGCCCAGCGTCTTGTAAAAGGCGATGGCGGCTTTGTTTTCGGAGCGTACTTCCAGAAAAACCGAAACCTCCCGACCGATTTCTTTGAGGGCATATGCAATCAAACTGCGACCGATACCTCGTCGCCTTGCTTCCTTTGCGGTGGCAATGGTAAGAATTTCCGCCTCATCCAGGCACACCTGTAAAATCAGTGCACCGAGAATTTTGCCGTTCTCCTCCCAAAGCCACACAACGGAGGTGGGAGAGTGTATAGCATCTTCTACGGCAGAGGCACGCCATGGGGCAGGCATACTTCTGAAAAAAAGGGTAGCAATTTCGTTTGCATCTTCTGAAATGGCCGCACGAATCATAGGGAACTCTCCTCCAAAAGATTTGCAATTTCAGCGGCACAGGCCCGGTAGGTTTCCATACTGCCGCCGAAGGGGTCCGGCACATCCCGGTCCGGGTGTCCGGCAAATTCTCCCAGCGTCTCGGTTTTCTCTGCGGCATCCGGAAACAGCTTGCATAAAACGGCTTTGTGCATTCCGGTCATGGTCAGAATCCGATCGGCCGCCTGTACCGCCTCGGCTGTAAGCTGTCGGGAACGGTGATCGGAAATATCCAGTCCGTATTCCTGCATGGTACGCACGGCATTCGGTGCGGCAGGGGTGGCGAACAAGACGGAGACACCGGCAGAGGAAACGGTGTGTGCCTCTGTTTTTTTGCGGAGGAGTGCCTCCGCCATAGGACTGCGACAGGTGTTGCCTGTGCAGACAAAAATAATGTGCATAGTTTCTCCTTATTCAATCGTTTTGAAGCCGGCAGATTTAAAGAGACGGTTTCGTACCGCATCTCCCATTCCGCCTGCCTCCGGCGGTATGGCAAAAATTACGTCGACACCGCGACTGTCAAATTCTCGCAGGGCGTAGAACAGCCGTGCCGCATATTCCGCAGGGGTAGAGCCTGCAGAAATGGAAACGGGCAGATGGGGCTGCTCTGTTCTGTAATACAGGATGCCGGGGTTTTGATAGCCGGAAGCTGCTTTATATACTCTTTCCAACGCATCCGGGCCTTCGGCAATATAAACGGGTGCACTGGGAGCGTAGTGGGTGTATTTCATACCGGGGCTTTTGGGTGCACCCACACCGGTGCCGTAGATTACTTCACCGATTTCTTCGGCAAGCTCTTCCTTTGTCACTGCACCGGGACGGAGAATGGCAGGGGGCGTCACCGTTAAATCCAGTACGGTGGATTCTACACCCCATTCGCAGTCGCCGCCTGCAATAATACAGTCAGCCCGTCCGTCCAGATCGGTGACTACATGGCTTGCCCTGGTGGGACTGGGTTTTCCGGAAAGGTTGGCACTGGGTGCCGCGATGGGGAGACCGGTCAGACGAATGAGGGCGTTTGCAACAGGATGGGACGGCATACGGACGGCTACGGTATTAAGTCCTGCCGTTACCACCCGGGGCACGGCATCTGTTTTAGGCAAAATCAGCGTGAGCGGACCGCCCCAGAAACGGGCAATCAGTTTTTCGGCAAGCGGCGTAACGATGCAGATGTCGGCAAGCTGCACACTGTCTGCCACATGGACAATCAACGGATTATCCTGCGGTCTTCCTTTGGCTTTGAATATTTTGGAAACGGCCGCTTCGTCGAAGGCGTTCGCACCGAGTCCATACACCGTTTCGGTTGGAAAAGCACAAATGCCGCCGCTTTGCAGTATAGCGGCGGCAGGCAGAAGCTCTTCCTCGTGAAACGTGTGGGAATTCACTTCTATAAACATAATTACCTCGCTCTGGATTGGATTTCTTCCGTAATAAGAGAAATAAAGTCATCCAGATTCATTTTCCCCTTGTCTCCGTCACGGCGGGAACGAACGGCAACCGCACCGGATGCCTGCTCTTCCTCGCCTACGATGAGCATATAAGGCATTTTTTCAAGCTGTGCAGAGCGGATTTTGTAACCAATCTTTTCATCACGGCTATCCACCTCTGTGCGGACACCGGCACGGCGGAGTGCATCACAGACCTGAGAAGCATAGTCCAAGTATTTTTCGCTGATGGGAAGTACCCGGACCTGTTGCGGGGACATCCATGTGGGCAGAGCACCGGCATATTTTTCAAGGAGCAGTGCAATGGTGCGTTCGTAACAACCAATGGAGGTTCTGTGGATGATATAGGGGCGTTTCTTTTCACCGTCAGCAGCCGTATATTCCATGCCGAATTTTTCGGCAAGCATCTGGTCTACCTGAATGGTAATCAGGGTATCTTCCTTGCCGTGGACGTTCTTAATCTGAATGTCCAGCTTCGGGCCGTAGAAAGCGGCTTCGCCGATTCCGATTGCATATTCAATGCCGAGGTTATCAAGAATTCTCTTCATGATACCCTGGGCTTCATCCCACTGCTCTTCCGTACCGATGTATTTATCACGGTCATCAGGATCCCACTGGGAGAAGCGGTAGCTTACATCTTCATAAAGACCGATGGTTTTCAGCATATAGTTGGCAAGCTCCAGACAGTGCTTGAATTCACCCTCCAGCTGCTCCGGGGTACACATCAGATGCCCTTCGGAAATGGTGAACTGGCGGACACGGATAAGCCCGTGCATTTCACCGGAGGCTTCATTACGGAACAGTGTGGAGGTTTCACCGAGACGCATGGGAAGGTCACGATAGGAACGGCCGCGGTTTAAATATGCCTGATACTGGAAGGGACAAGTCATGGGGCGGAGGGCAAAAACCTCCTCATCATTTTCCGGGTCGCCCAGTATAAACATCCCGTCTCGGTAATGGTCCCAGTGCCCGGAAATCTTGTACAGGTCGCTTTTTGCCATGAGCGGCGTTTTGGTACGTTGCCAACCCCAGGCTTCTTCCGTGTCTTCTACAAAACGCTGCAGCGTCTGCATCAGCATGGCACCCTTGGGGAGCATAATGGGGAGACCCTGGCCGATCACTTCGGAGGTGGTGAAATATTCCAGGTCACGACCGATTTTGTTATGATCACGCTTTTTGGCTTCCTCCAGTGCTTCCAGATATTCCGCAAGGTCTGCATTCTTCGGGAACGCCGTGCCGTAAATACGCTGGAGCATTTTATTCTTCTCGTTGCCAC
>SVJY01000049.1 GCA_015068765.1 Oscillospiraceae bacterium | reverse complement strand
GAAGGTGCAAAAGAAATGTTGTTAGTTGATAATATTGACAGTAAAGAATTTATAACTAATCTCTTTGATAGTATGTACGATGAACTGCCTGCACCAAAGAAAAAGAGATAAACAAATTCCAATTTGTAGAATTAAATATCTATATAGGAGCAAGGTGGAAAAATACCTTGCTCCTTTTTGCCCCATAATATATTCACAAATATGAATAAAAAGGTCAATTATGCACATCAATACTTATCTCATACAGAGACATTTTTTTCATAAACAAGCCTCCTAAAAAATAGCATGTACCGGACCGAAGTCCCGATACGTGCAAACACGAGCTTCGATTTTGCCGCTACACATCACATACATCATTTTGCCGACTGTGTAATAACGTTAGCGTACCACATTTTTCCCGATTTGTAAAGGGGTTTTTGAAACTTTTCTCTCACCGAAAAAACGAGGCCTGTGCGTCGGTTAAAGTGTAAACGCATTGCCGCATCCCGCAAAAGAAAATGGAGATGTAAAACAATTCTCGAAAATTATTTTACATCCCCATCGTAACTTTTTAGTGCTGTAATTATCCAATAGGTGACGGCTTCTCTTCTGTCAGCTTCACCGTAATGTCCATCACCGAGCTGTCCCGGTTTACGGTGAGGGTAATCGTGTCGCCTGCCTTGAACTGGTCACGAATGGCATTGATTTCTTCCGAGGAGGTAACCTCCTTGCCGTTACATTTTAGGATAACGTCGCCCTTTTTCACGCCGGCATCCGCCGCACCGCTTCCGGCAGATACGTCACTGACAAAGAGACCTGCCGCCGGAATGTTATAGTACCGGGCTTCCTGCTCGGAAACATAAATCAGCGTTACGCCGATCTGGGGACGCCCCTTCACATAGCCGAAGTTAATTAAGTCCTCGATAATCGGCTTTGCGTTATTGGACGGAATGGCAAAGCCAAGACCTTCAATTTCCGAAGAACCGATTTTAACGGTGTTAATACCGATAACCTCGCCGTAGGCATTCACCAGTGCACCGCCGGAATTCCCGGGGTTTATGGCGGCATCGGTCTGAATGAGCGTGTATTTGATGTTATCCACCGTCAGGGTACGGTTTAGGGCGCTGATAATGCCCTGCGTCAGCGAGCCTGCCAAATCCTGGCCGAGGGGGTTACCGATGGCAACGCACCGTTCGCCGGGCTCCAGTGCATCCGAATCGCCAATTACCGCTACAGGCAGATTTTCGCCCTCAATTTTGACAACGGCCAAATCCGTCTTGCTGTCCGCCCCCACAATGGAGGCCTCGTACTCCTTACTGTTATTCAGGATAATTTTTATGGTTTTTGCCCCTTCGATTACGTGGTTATTCGTCACAATATACCCGTCTGCCGAAAGGATGATGCCACTGCCGCTGCCTTCGCTCTCATAGGGCATTCTCTGCCCGAAGAAGGAATAGGTTTCCGTTTCAATCACGGTGGTAACACCTACCACCGCAGGCCCTACCAGCTTGCCGATTTCCACCGTAGTCAGCTCCTTGCGGTTTTCGGGGTTATAGACAACCTGTGTAGCACTGGGGGAACCCGACACGGACGGCAAACGGAAGCTTCCGCCCATCGTCAGACCGTTCTGATTTCCCGAAAGCTTACCGGCAATCCAGCCGGAAAGGAAGGGGGACACAGCGGAGGCAATAATCGCCCCTGCCATGGCACTGGCAAAGGCAACGAGCCAGATGCGGGACCGTTTCTTTTTTGGATTGGTTTGAATATGGACGGGGCTTTCCGGCGTAGGGGCCATACCGTTTTGCACCGGCTCCTCACCGTGAAACTCGAACGAATGAAATTCTCGCATGAAATCAACTCCTTTTTTTCCTTTGTACCTTTAGTATACAATTAAAATGTTATCAAATTATGACCGAACTGTGAAAATATCTGAAAAATTTATTTTTTGGGCAGGGTGAAGGTGAAACGGGTGCATACGTCCGGCTCGCTTTCGGCATGGACCCTTCCGCCATGGGCGGCAATAATATTCTTAACAAGGTAGAGACCGAGCCCCACGCCGGTTTTGTCTTTACTGCGGCTGCGGTCCGTTTTATAAAATTTATCCCAAATCATTTTGAGGTCCGCCTCGCCGATACCCTCGCCGCTGTTTTCCACCACAACCGTGACGGTCGCTTCCGTCTGTGTCACGGAAACTGCCACATAGCCGTTTTCGCGGTTAAACTTCAGTGCATTGTCGAACAGATTGATCAGCACCCGGTCAATGGCGTCCCGGTCACCCACAACGGGGCAGGCTTCTCCGTCGAAGGAAATGTCGGCACGGATATTCTTTTCCGTAAAGAGGGATTCAAACCGCAAAATGGCAACCCGGACAACCTCGTTCATATCAAAGGATGTACGCTTGAGGCTGATGCCGCCCTCCATCCGTGCCACCAGTAAAAGCTCGTTGACAAGCCTTGCCAGCCGCTTCGTCTCCGCCAGCACGATGCGGAGATACTCTGCCTGCCGCTGGGGCGGTATCGTTTCGTCTAAAATTCCTTCGATAAAGCCGGATATGGTGGTCATGGGCGTGCGAAGCTCATGGGAAACATTGGCAATAAAGCCGTCACGCATATCCTCCAGCTTTTTTAAGGAATACGTCATCTGATTGAAGGTCTCGGAAAGTGCGGCAATCTCGTCGTTACCGTGTACAGGCACCTCCGTGGAAAAATCTCCCTTTGCAATCCGTTTTGCCGCCAGACTGATATTTTTCAGCGGCTTTGAAATGCGGCGGGAAAGAAAATAGGAGATAAAGCCTGTGAGAATAACCGTCACGGCAATGGAGAGGAGCACCGTGCGGAAGATATTGTTCCGGTACTGGTTAATGTTCGGCATGGGCACTGCCACACAGCTGACCGCCGGCGTTGTTCCGTGAAAGGAAATCGGCTCGGAAACGAGGAAATAGGAAGTGCTGAAGGTGCCGCTGAAACGACCAAGCTCCGCAAATTCTCCGTCAAAAAGTCGGCTCACCAAAGGCGAGGGAAGCGTGCCTCGGATATGCTCGGTGTGGTTTGCAGAGCCGGAAATGACTTCGCCGTCCGCATTCACGAGAAAAACCACGCCGCCCACACGGTGGGCGATTTCGTTGACGGTCATTTCGTAAATACGCTCTGTGGCACTGTTGGGGTTATCCTGAAAAAACACCGTCAGCTCCGTAACGTGCCCTACGGCATCCTGAAGGCTTTCCCGTTTTTCGCCCAGCACATTATTTGTGAAGAAGGTGAACAGCAGGATACCCATGGCAATCAGGCAGAAGGAAACCACAATAATATTAAAAGTAAAAATACGTCCGAAAATCGTTTTACGCAAGGGTTTTCACCTCAAATTTGTAGCCGACACCCCAGACCGTTTTCAGCTGCCAACCGTCCTCAAAGCCCTCCAGCTTTTCCCGCAGCCGCTTCACATGAACGTCCACCGTTCGGGAATCGCCGAAATAATCAAAGCCCCAGACCTCTTCCAGAAGCTGTTCTCTGGTGTAGACCCGGTTCGGGTGGGACGCCAGATGATGCAAAAGCTCCAGCTCCTTCGGCGGTATGGCAACCGTTTTGCCGCCCACGGTCAGCTCGTAATTTACAAGGCTGATGCGAAGCCCCGGATAGGTAACCACCTGCTCGTCCTCCGCCGGGGCAAGCTGGGTACGCCGAAGCACAACCTTGACGCGGGCCACCAGCTCCTTCGGCTCAAAGGGCTTCACCAGATAGTCATCCGCCCCCATTTCAAGGCCTAAGATTTTATCGAGGGTTTCCCCTTTTGCTGTCAGCATAATAATGGGCGTGGATGCAGTTTTTCGGATTTCACGGCAGACCTCCATGCCGTCGATGTTCGGCAGCATCAAATCCAGCACCACCAAATCGGGACGTGAACGGCGGAAAAGGGACAATGCCGTCTCTCCGTCATGGGCAGCCGTAACGGTAAAGCCATCCTTTTCAAGATACAGCCGCACAAGCTCACAAATATTCACATCATCGTCAACAACCAGAATCGATGCCTGCATATCCATTCCCCCTTTTTTCTTAGTATACCATATTTTTTCACGAAGTGCAATTTTTTTGTGAACACACTGTGAACAGGCGAAAAAATTCCCTTTCCTCGAATTGACAAGCCCGGTAATGTATGGTATAATAATTTTGTTGGAGGTGAAATCATTGCATTGCTTATTTACTGATATACACATAAGAGATCCGTTTGTACTTGCTGACGGTGGAAAGTATTACTTATATGGCAGCAGAGGGAATGAAGCGTGGGGAAAGTGTACCGGACTTGATGTGTATGTAAGCTCCGACCTTGCAACATGGTCAGAGGCTTTTACGGTGTTTACACCCCCTGAAAATTTTTGGTCAGATATGCATTTTTGGGCTCCTGAAGTCCATAAATACAATAACGAATATTATATGTTTGTCAGCTTTAAAAGTCATGACAGATGCAGGGGAACGCAAATTTTAAAGGCTGCTTCTCCAATGGGACCTTTCACGCCACATAGTGACGGCCCTGTTACGCCTAAGGATTGGGAGTGTCTTGATGGAACATTCTATATCGAAAATGATGTGCCATATATGATATTTTGCCATGAATGGTCTCAAATTGATGATGGCGCTATCTGTGCGATGGAATTGACAAAGGATTTGAAAAATGCTGCGTCTGTGCCAAAGGTTCTTTTTCATGCCTCTGCGCCGTCGTGGAGCGATGGTTACCAGCCCGGCAAATATGTGACGGATGGTCCTTTTATGTATCGTACACAAGCTGGCAGACTTTTGATGATTTGGTCTAGTTTTTCAAAAAACCAGTATTGTGAAGCAATTTCATATTCCGATAACGGAAGTATTTTTGGTAATTGGATTCACGACGACAGATTGCTTTTTGAAAAAGACGGCGGTCACGGTATGATTTTTAAGAAGAACAATGATGAAATTATGTTTATTCAACACATGCCGAATCATAGCCCGCATGAGCGACCACACCTTTTTCATATCATAGAAAAGGATGATACCTTGTATATATGCGTGCAGGATGAACCGATAAACCCGATCAAGTGCAGGATGGGATAATTGCGCATTTGGCATATAGAATATACAGTCTTTATAAACTTTGATATACAAGGGACAAAAAAGCCTTCCCTTTGAGGGGAAGGTGGGTTGCGAAGCAACTCGGATGAGGTGGAAATGAATAACGATTGCTACGCAATCTACACCTCATCAGTCACTTCGTGACAGCTTCCCCTCAAGGGGAAGCCTTTCGGAATAACATTTTAATTGCTTAGTTTATCGGCACTTTTAAAAATACCGATAAAAAGTGCCGATTAAAATGCTGATAAACTATTAAATTTTTTTGTCCCTAACTTGACAAAATCATAGCGTTAGCAACGCAACAATCCTACCGGCTTTTCGCACAGCTTCGTTCATGCCAATGATTATAGGTGAAATCCGGCGGTATTTGCGGGACAACAACGCCATCCGTGTCAGCCGGTCGCTTCGGGACACGGCGTACCGGGCACTGGCAATCAAGGAGCGGCTTTCCGTGGAAAAAGAGCCCACGGTGGAGGACATTGCAAAGGAAATGGGGCTCCCAAAGGAAGAGGTGGTGTTTGCCCTGGATGCCATTTTAGACCCGGTATCCCTGTTTGAGCCGGTATATCACGACGACGGTGATGCCCTATATGTCATGGACCAGGTAAGCGACACACGGAGTACGGACGAAAACTGGATTGAAACGATCGCATTAAAAGAGGCGATGCGGCGGCTTTCCGACCGGGAAAAGCTGATTTTGAGCCTCCGCTTTTTTCAGGGCAGAACCCAGATGGAGGTGGCGGAGGAAATCGGGATCTCCCAGGCACAGGTGTCCCGGTTGGAAAAAAGTGCATTGGAAAGTATGCGACGGCATATTTAAGCCGAGGAGAGTCGAGCGCCATAAGCATTTGCACACTTCCAACTTGTCGTCCTCGAAAGGCTGGCGTATATTTACAGGATTTTCTGCAGTATTATGATGAATTTATGTTTTTAAACCATATTGCGTTCAAGTTTTACTGCACTAAGCATATAGTACAAAAGAAGAGAGGAGAAGCTTATCTTATGCAGACGATACGATTGACGGCACTAGCGGTACTTACGCTGTGCCTTATAACAGGTTGCAGTCCGGGGCGAAATAGACCCCAGACGGTGCCAAGACCCACCGCCACACCCACGGCGACGGCAGGGACACCCTCCGCCGAGCCACTGCCGAGAGAGGACGTATTGGGAAACCCCATAAAGACGGCCTATGCAGACGGTAGCTTTGTACAGCTGACGAATGGGAGGATGACGATCGAAAGTAACGGTACGCTACAGGAATTTTACCTTTCCGGCCGTGCGGCAAACGATATCACCAGCTTGGGAATCCGGCAGGGGACGCGGATCATCGTCAACTACAATGTCCGGGAAGACGGTACCCGGGAAGCAGAAAGTATTGAAAAAATAGTTGCAGAATAGGAGAACAGCTTGCACGAACACAATTCACACAATGCCTTTTACCGCACGCCTTTCGGTGCGGTGGCAGTGGGTACGAAAGTAAAGCTGCGGTTTTTCACCGCGAAGGAAACGACAGCGGTGTTCCTCTGTACGGAAGAGGAGACCTACCCTATGGAAAAGGAATGTGAAATGTGCGGCGGACAGATGTTCGTTTTTACATTTACGCCCACCGAAACCTGTTTTTATCGGTTTCGGATTCTGGGAGAGAGGGGCGAAGAATGGTATGGGAACAACCGGGACTGTCTGGGCGGAAAAGGGGAGACGGGAAGTACGGTTCCCTTCCAGATTACCGTTTATTCCCCCTATACGTTGCCGTCGGACTACGTAAGCGGCATTGTGTACCAGATTTTTCCCGACCGGTTCTGTCCCGGCGGCACACGCGAGGCCCCCGGCATCTCCCGAAGCTGGGGCGAGACGCCCTTTTATCGGGCGGACCAGTTTGGCGGACAGTATCTGGCGAACGACTTTTTCGGCGGCACGCTCTGGGGCGTGGCGGAAAAATTGCCGTATCTTAGGGAACTGGGCGTCAGCTGGATTTACCTAAACCCTATTTTTGACACAAGCTCCAATCACGGCTATAATACACGGGACTATATGCATGTTGCCGGACAGCTTGGCGGCGATGCGGCGTTTGCCCATCTGGCGGCAGAGGCAAAAAAGCAGGGAATCCGCCTTATGCTGGACGGCGTTTTCAGCCATACTGGCGACGACAGCCTCTACTTTCTACAGGCAAAAAACGTCCCCGGTTCGCCCTATCGGGCGTGGTATACATTTACGGACGAACCCCCATACTATGCGGCGTGGTGGGGAATCCCATCTCTGCCGAATGTACAGGAGGAAGAGCCCTCCTACATGGAATTTATGCTGGGTGAGGACGGCGTGGTACGGCACTGGCTCAGGCAAGGTGCGGACGGCTGGCGGCTGGACGTGGCAGATGAATTGCCCGACGGCTTTTTAGACGGCTTGCGAGAAGCGGTAAAAACCGAAAAAAGCGATGCGGTGATTATCGGCGAGGTTTGGGAGGATGCTTCCAATAAAATCAGCTACGGCAAACGGCGGCGGTATCTGACC
>SVJY01000009.1 GCA_015068765.1 Oscillospiraceae bacterium | reverse complement strand
GCAGGTTATCTTGCCGGCGAGCGTGCCGGTCAGGCAGGGCTCAAGGCTCTCGTTATCGAAAAGAGAGCATTTGGCGGCGTATGCCTCAACGAAGGCTGTGTTCCCTCCAAGTCTCTCCTCTACTCTGCCAAGGTTTTCGATTATGCAAACCACGGCGAAAAATACGGTGTTACAACTACCGGTGCTTCCATTGACCAGGAAAAGGTTATTGAAAGAAAGAATAAAGTTGTAAACACACTGGTTTCCGGCATTGAAATGACGCTGAAATCCCACAAAGTAGACACTGTGAAAGCCGTTGGCAAAATCACCGGCAAAACCCAGGAAGGCTACACCGTGGAAGCTGACGGCAATGTTTACACCGGCAAGCACCTCATCATTGCAACCGGTTCCTCCGCTGTTGTTCCCCCGATTCCGGGCGTGAAAGAAGGCGTGGAAAGCGGCATGGTGCTGACAAACCGTGAAGTTTTAGACCTTACGGAAATTCCGAAGAACCTTGTTGTTATCGGTGGCGGCGTTATCGGTCTTGAAATGGCTTCTTATTACAATTCCGTCGGTGCAAACGTAACCGTTGTGGAAATGCTCCCGAAGATTGCCGGTCCTACAGATGAAGATATCAGCGATATCCTTCTGAAGAACTATAAGGCAAAGGGCATTACCTTCCACCTCGGTGCAAAGGTTACGGAAGTTACAAAAGACAGTGTTGTATTTGAAAAGGACGGTAAAACGGAAAGCGTTCCCGCTGACAAGGTGCTCCTTTCTATCGGCAGACGTGCTGTTTCTGCTGACATCGGTCTCGAAACCATCGGCGTGGAGGTAAACCGCGGTGCAATCGTAACCGACCGTCACATGAAGACAAACGTGCCCGGCGTTTATGCCGCAGGCGACGTAAACGGCAAGTCCATGCTGGCACATACTGCTTACCGCGAAGCTGAAGTTGCCATAAACAACATTCTCGGCAAAAAAGACATTATGCGTTATGATGCCATTCCGGCTGTTATCTACACGAACCCCGAAGTGGGTAGCTGCGGTGAAACAGAACGCACCGCAAAGGAAAAGGGCTATGACATCGAGGTTGTAAAGCTTCCTATGGCCTACAGCGGTCGTTATGTTGCAGAAAACGAAGGCGGCAACGGCATTATTAAGCTCGTAGTTGATAAGAAGTATCGCCGCATCCTCGGCTGTCACGTTCTTTCAAACTATGCTTCTGAATTCATCATTGCAGCGGTTATGATGATTGAATCCCAGTGGAAAATAGACGATATTAAAGAGTTCGTATTCCCGCATCCGACAGTATGCGAAATCATCCGGGAAGCACTCTTTCAAGTAAAATGTTAAGGAGGAATTTACAATGACAAAGTCCCTGTTTATGGACCCGAACGAACTGCGTAAGCCGGGTAAAGTTACCTTTACGGACATTCCGGTAAACCAGTACAACAAAACCATCAAAGACGAAAAGGAAAACTACACAAAAGACGATTTTATGCGTATCTTCCGTGATATGCGTATCATCCGTGAGTTTGAAACCATGCTCTATCTGGTAAAAACCACCGGTGCATACAATGAAATCGCATACAACAATCCCGGCCCTGCTCACCTTTCCATGGGTCAGGAGGCTTCCGCAGTCGGTCAGGCATATCTCTTGAATAAGGAAGACTGCATCTTCGGTTCTCACCGTAGCCACGGCGAAATCCTTGCAAAAGGTCTTTCCGCCATTCACAAGCTGGACGAAAAAGAGCTCATGGACGACATGACAGGCTTCTTTGACGGTCGTACATACCGCGTAATCGAAGGCAAGCAGAAGGATAAGTCCAATGTAAAAGAAGCGGCTATGGACTTCCTCCTCTACGGTGCGCTGGCTGAAATCTTTGCAAGAGAAACCGGCTTTAATAAGGGTCTCGGCGGCTCCATGCATGCTTTCTTCACCCCCTTCGGCATCTACCCGAACAACGCTATCGTCGGCGGCTCCGCTACGGTTGCAATGGGTGGCGCTCTCTACAAGCGTGTAAATAAGAAAGACGGTATCGTCATTTCCAATATCGGTGACGCTTCCATGGGTTGCGGTCCCGTTTGGGAAGCCCTGAACATGGGCTCCATGGACCAGATTCGCGTTCTGTGGGAAGAAGGCTTCAACCAGGGTCTGCCGATTATCTTCAACTTCTTCAATAACCTGTACGGCATGGGCGGTCAGACTGTTGGTGAAACCATGGCTTACAACGTTCTTGCAAGAGTTGGTGCCGGTGTTAACCCCGAACAGATGCACGCAGAGCGTGTTGACGGTTACAATCCGCTGGCAGTTATCGATGCAATGCGTCGCAAGATTGCTATCATCAAGGAAGGCAGAGGTCCTGTTCTTCTGGATACTCTCACTTACCGCATGGCCGGTCACTCCCCGTCCGACTCCGACAGCTACAGAACCAAGGAAGAAAAAGAAGCCTGGGCACAGCATGACGTTCTGGAAGCTTACACGAAGCAGCTGGTTAGTGCTAAGGTTGCAAAGAAAGAAGAATTCGATGCAATCGAGTCTGAAATCATTGAACGTATGACCAAGATCTACAAGCTGGCCATCGACGAGGAAACCTCTCCCCGGATGAACCTGCACACAAATCCCATGGATCTGGAAGGCATTATGTTCTCCAACCAGAAGGTAGAAAAGATGGACGACAGAGAGCCCGATGTTCTCATGCCCATGGAAGAAAATCCCAGAGTTCAGCAGATTGCACGCCGCAAGCGTTTCGCTTTCGACGAAAACGGTAAGCCCTACACAAAGAACCAGGTATATCAGCTGCGTGACGGTATCTTTGAAGCCATTATTGACCGCTTCTACAAAGATCCTACCCTCATTGCCTACGGTGAAGATAACCGTGACTGGGGCGGTGCATTCGCAGTATACCGTGGTCTTACCGAAGCACTCCCCTACCACCGCTTCTTCAACTCCCCGATTTCCGAAGCCGCAATCGTAGGTAGCGCAGTCGGTTACGCCATGAGCGGCGGTAGAGTTATTGCAGAGCTGATGTACTGTGACTTCCTCGGCCGCGCAGGCGACGAAGTATTAAACCAGCTCGCAAAATGGCAGTCCATGAGTGCCGGTATCATCAAGATGCCCGTAGTGCTTCGTGTATCCGTCGGTTCCAAGTACGGTGCGCAGCATTCGCAGGACTGGACCGCTATCGTTTCCCATATCCCCGGCCTGAAGGTTTGCTTCCCTGTAACACCTTACGATGCTAAGGGTCTTATGGCAAGTGCTCTGTCCGGCACGGACCCGGTTGTATTCTTTGAAAGCCAGAGAATTTACGACATCGGTGAACAGTTCCACGAAGGCGGCGTTCCGGAAGAATACTACGAGATTCCGATTGGCGAACCGGATGTGAAGCGTGTAGGCTCTGACATTACCATTCTCACCGTAGGTGCAACGCTTTACCGTGCACTGGATGCCGCAAAGGAACTGGAAGAAAAATACGGCATTTCCGCAGAAGTAATTGACGCACGTTCCCTCGTACCCTTCAACTATGACAAGGTTTTAGAATCTGTTAAGAAGACCGGCAGAATCATTCTTGCAAGTGACGCTTGTGAACGTGGTTCTTACCTGAAGGATATCGCACAGAACATCAGCGAAATGGCATTCGATTACCTGGATGCTCCTCCCGTTGTTGTGGGTGCACGCAACTGGATCACACCGTCCCACGAGCTGGAAGACGCATTCTTCCCGCAGGCAAGCTGGATTATCGACGCTATCAACGAAAAGGTTCTGCCTATCCCCGGCTATGTTGCAGGCCAGAACTTCACCGACGGCGAAAAGGCACGCAGAAGCCGCCAGGGTGTGTGATTGTTTTGTAGTCACAGCATCATAAAACAGGCGGTTTTATGACATATCGCAGCGAAGCTATGTTGCATTTATAAAACAAAAATATCACAAAACCGGTCTCCGATTCGTCGGAGACCGGTTTTTAATGATAACCCTTATTTTTCTTAAACACCTCATCCACCGCTATCGCGGTCCCCCTTCCCCTCAAAGGGGAAGGCTATTTGTATAACGATAATGCCGCCATGAAATCCATGGCGGCACTAACTTTTTGAAAAATATCAGGTGCTACTTACAAGCGATATTTCTTTACAAGCAGAAAGTGGCAACAGCGTCTCTTCCATCCACAAATACACTTTTGCCTTAATCCAGTTAGAGGTGTTAACCGGAATCATATACACATTTGTTTCTTCCGTTATTTCTATCAGTTCCATTTCTGCAAGCTGATTTTCACTGCTGTATCCTGCAAGAAGTATTCTTCCCTTTTTCCCATCGTGCGCCTGCGAGATAGAAACACAAATTCCTTCCTCACCTTCGGTTACTTCCTTTATCTCCCAAACAGGGATTTCCTGTGCCAGAGAAAGTGTTCTGATTTCTGTGATTGCATTTGTTTCCGAATTCCGTCCATAAATATGAACTGTAAATTCCCCGTTATCCTGTACAGTATACATATTTTCTGTTACTTCAAAGCTACATTCTCCTTCAACTATTGTTTCGTAGCCTTCCACCGCAGAAACGGATATTGTAATCGGATATTCTGAAATCGTCCCCTCCTCGTAAGTTTCCCCGTAAGAAATAAGAGAAACGGCGGGAGCAGAATTGCTTTTTACAGTGAGTGTAAGTGTATCGGATAGATTGCTTCCATCTATTGTGGTCGCTTTCAAAACAACTGTACCGGCAGAAATTCCCGTAACAGATGTATTGCCTTCAACATCTTTTAGAAGCATCACTGTTTCTTCTCCATCTTCGATTGTCCATTCTACATTTTGTACAACAACATCCTCCGGTGAAAGCTGCGCTGTAAGCGAAATGGTTTCTCCCGTATAAAACTCCGTCTTCTCTGCAGAAACCGATAATTCCTCCGCCGTTTGCAGCGTAACGACTTCCTTCTTTTCTTCTACTTCCCCTTGCACAATCCGGACATCAGCTTTCCCTTCCGCATTTGGAACAGTACTGATTTCCAGATACCCGTCTTCCGGAATCGCCGTCTGAAGCATTGACAATTCATTAATTTTCATCTCATTTGCATTCATAGCGAAACCGCAAACAATTTCTTCACCGGCTGTCACCCGAATGCAGCAGTGTTTTTCTGTAAGCACTGCGTTTATGAACGCATTTTCTTCATCTGTGACTGTATATATAACACCGTAGTCTGTATAAAATTCTCCATTCTCATTATTGGAGAATGTACCAAGCACCGTGCCATTTAGGTCGCAAACTGTTATGGTTGCCTTTCCGTTTATAAACAGCTGCCGCGGCTGTTCCATGCTGTTTTCTTCCACGGATTGCAGAAGTGCTGTTGTAAAAATATCACCTGACACTTCGCCCGATGCTTTTATCTGCATGGAAGAATTTTTCTTTTGTCTTCCCTTTTTCATGATTTTCACGGAATTTCCGCCTGACGAAAGCAAAATATAAGAATCTGTTACCTGTGAAGTAATCCGGGTCATGGGTGTATCCGTAAAAACCAACATGTCTTTTCCCGAAATATCTGTGATTGTATCATTACCCCAGTTCTCTCCAAAATAATATGTATCATTTCCTGCGCCGCCGTCTAATGTATCGTTTCCTGCACCGCCTATGATTACGTCGTCGCTCGCAAGCTTTTTAACCGTATCGTTACCGTCGCCACATATAAAAGTTTTACTTGATACATCCGGATAGCCCGGGATCATATTGGGGTTTTTTTGTAAGTCTGTTCGTTGCTTGGTTGAAGTGGCAAAAATATATTTTTTGTTTATTGTATCATAAAAAACATTATGACTTATCTTAAATTTTTCCTCATAGATATCATTTCCCGTTGTTCCCGCTAACACACCATAGTAATCGCTAAAACCACTTGCCGCCACGGCGTAGCTTTCTACTGCATCTGTAAGAGAAAACGCACCTTTTGTATAATTTATAATCGAAGATATCTTATGTGTATCAACTGCACCATTCTTTTTATTCTTTTGATTTGTGGATTTATACAAAACATGAGAATATGCAGAACGGTTGGCCACCGTCACAAGGTAATTTAAACTCCATGCCTCCTTATTAATCCACTCGTTCACATAAGCATAATCCATTCCTTTAAAATCTGTTAAATATGACGGCTCTATTTTATGTATTCCATTTAGCATCCATCCGGTCGCTCCATTGACATTTTCGGTTTTCACGCCCCGATTTATGGCCACAAAGCTTGCCAGTGCTCCACCGAGCGAGTGACCCGTTAATTCAATGTTTGCATCCGGCCACATCTCCCGAATGTCATCATAAAAATCAAGGGCACAATCAAACTGGCCTGATAAGCTTCCGAAAATCATTGGTATATCCGTCCCATACCAATCAATTTGTTCCATTTCTTTCTCTGTCAAACCAAAAAACATGAGAGCCCCTTTCTTAAAATTACCTTCGCTCCCTCTATACCCGATAATTATATCTCCTGCTTCGTCCTGAAATGCAGCGGCGTAAAATCCGGTTCCTCCCTCTGCCGACTTAGCTACCACTTGCATATTTCCTGCGTATCGACTTATAAAATTGCTCCACTCTATGTCTCCATTCGTGGTGTTGTAAAACATAGTTTCATTAAACTTTTCAGCCAGCTCCCAAAGAGTGCTTCCAATCTGCAAATCTTCATATACCGCTTTACAGAGTGCGAGTTTCTGTAGTTTTTTGTCTGGTATTACTACCGGTTTAAAACTACCGGCGACACCAAAACGAATCCTCGCTTCCAGCAAAGGATCGTTTTCAACTCCAATTGTAATTTCCGCCCACTCTGCCTGACTTCCGGTGTAATACACATCAGTTAAGCTGTCGCAATCTCTAAATGCACTATCCCCTATCGTCGTCACACTATCCGGTATTGTTATGGCTGTTAAGCTGTCGCAAGATCCAAACGCCCCTTCCCCTATCGTCCTCACACTGTCGCCTAACGTCACTTCGGTTAACATCGAACAACCAGAAAATGCATAACTCCCTATCGTCTTCACACTATTTCCTATCGTTACGGCAGTTAAGCTGTCGCAATATTCAAACGCCCCTTCCCCTATCGTTGTCACTTTGTTTCCGATTATTGCAGTGAAAATCTGACTATCCAAACTGTACCAAGGTGCACCTTCAAGATTACAGTTTTGCATTCTACCACTTCCGGAGATGGTGAGCGTTCCGCTGTCATCCAGCGTCCATGTAAGATTTTCACCGCAAGTACCGCTTGTTGATGCAGCGGCAGGCAGGGCAAGTGTCGTCATGAGTATGACCGCCATTATAATAGTCAAAAGAATTGCCGTAAGTCGTTTTGCTTTCATGAAGCTCTTCCTTCTTTCGCTTTTTTACAAGTTCTGTTCAACAGTTTTTGCCACGGGCGTCATACTTGTACCGTCCCACAGCATAAGGAGTATACGGTCAACATCGTCCAAGTTCTGCAAGGGGTTATCGAAGCGCCCTCCGCCGTTAAGAACAGGAACTATACGTATCGCATAAGAAACAAGTTCATTGCCCTTATAAGCGGCAACGTGCAAGGTTGCTTCTCCTGATTCATTATTGCCGACTATGAAAATTTTGCCCATCTCCGCATCATAGCCCATATAAATGCTCTTGTTCAGATACTGTATATTCGCATCTAAGAGTGCATCATTCCCAAATTCAATCTCTATATCTTCCCACATTTCGGCGGTGCCCTCATACACTACTTCCGTCAAACTTCTGCACCGGTGAAAAGCATCTTCTCCTATATAGGATAAACTAAGCGGTAATTCAATTTTTTTAAGATTTAGGCAGCTATCAAAAGCATACTCCGCAATTTCGATAACACCGGACGGTATGACAATGCTCGTAAGGCCTTTACAATTATAAAAAGCATCGTAATCTATAAACTCCAGTTTTGCGGGAAGGATAATGCCGGTAAGATGGTCTGCACCACTAAATGCACCACTCCCTATTTCTGTTACACTGGCCGGAACAATGAACTCCGTTTCTGTTTTCGGCCCGGCATATTGTATAATTTGGGTTTTATCTTTCGTATATAAGCTTCCGCTTAACGCACAATAATTTGCATTATCTTCGGCTACAGTAATACTCTCAAGACCGGAATTTGCGAATGCACTGCCACCAATTTGTTCTACGTTTTTGGAAATTTCTATGCTTTTAAGGTTTTTACAACCGGAAAAAGCACCGCCACCAATGCGTTCTACAGCTTCAGGAATTTCGATGCCGGTAAGACTTTGACAGCCTCCGAAAGCATAATTTTCGATACGGTCTACCGTTTCGGGAATTTCAATGCTTTGAAGACTTTTACAGCGGTAAAAAGTGCTGGCATAGATACGATCTATCTCTTCAGGCAGTTGAACGCTTCTGAGGCTCACGCAGTTTTCAAAAGCACTCTCCTCAATTTCAACTACGCTACCCAAAATCTCTACAGCCTCTATATAATAACAATCCGCAAAGGCACGGTAGCATATGGATTCCACATCCTCTGACACAGAAACCGCTCGAATTCTGTCCCTTATTTCATACCACGGTGCTCTTCTTCCTTCAAATTCCATACACCCCACTCCGCTTATGGTAAACAAACCGTTTTCGTCAACACTCCACGTAAGCTCTTCGCCACAAGTGCCACTTACAGTATCACCATATCCACAGGATATATCGGCTCTTTTCAGAATCTCGTTGCCGCTTCCGATTTGTACTTTTCCCCACTCCTCTTCTGTTCCGCCAAAGAAGATGGTATCTAAATCCTCAGCTCCATTAAATGCATCATCTTCTATGCTGATTTCATTTCCTTGTATTCTTATTTCAGAAAGATCCCAGCAATTGCGAAACGCATTTTTTCCAATGCTTTTCACACTCTTTGGAATCGCAACAATGCCATTCCAAAATTCACACCCCTGAAACACACCTTCCTCTATACTTGTCAGTGCGTTAGAAAGACAAATGGCTTCAAAAAAGCAACCGGAGAACGCATATTTACCAATCTGGGTTACACTATTAGGCATAATAACCGTAAATAGATTTGGGCTGTCTTGAAAGGCATACGCACCAATGCTCTTAACCCCATCCGGAATGGCAAAGAATTCGTCTTCTTTTCCGAGAGCATACTGCATAAGTATGCTCTTATCCTTGGTATATAAATTTCCGTCTATGGATAAATATGCTACATTACTTTCGTCCACAGAAATATTTTGCAAATTTTCACAATCCGCAAATACTGCTTCCCCGATTTCAACGACTTCTTTGGAAATATGAATATTTTTTAGACTTTTACAACTCCCAAATGCGCCCCTCTCAATCGTTTTAATATTATTGGGGATTGTAACCCTTGCAAGTGAATCACAGCTTACAAACATTTGCTCCGGAATGGAGGTCATTCCTTTGCCTAATGTAATCTCTGTTAAGGATTCACATTCGGCAAAAACCTGTTTGCCTATGCGTGTTACACTGTCCGGTATTATGATACTTTCCAAGCCAACGCAGTATGTAAATGCCCAAGTTCCAATTTCTTCCGTGTTGTTTGAAAGTGTGATACTCCGTAAAGTAACTTTCTCAGCCTTTGCATCATCAGAATAAGGAAAGTCAAAATGAGAAAAATTATAGAAAGCATTTTCACCTATTTTCTTCACTGTATCCGGCACCACAAAGGAAACCTCCGTCTCTGTTTTTCCTTCCGGATATCGGAGAAGCGTTTTCATATCCTTTGTGTATAGCACACCATCTACCGACGCAAATTCTGCATTAGAACTATCTACCGAAATTTGTTTTAATGCGTAACAGTCATCAAAAGCACTACTTGCTATTCTGTTCACGTTTTTAGGGATTGTTATACTAAAAAGCGATTTACACCCGGCAAATGTGCTCGCCTCGATTGCTGTTATACCATTTCCAAACATTAATTCAGTTAAGGTATTACAGTTACGGAATGCATTTTCTTCCAATACAGTCACGCTGTCGGGGATTTTATATGTACTTTCGGTTCTCGCATACGGATACTGTATCAACGTTGTCTTATTTTTATTGAATAAAACCCCATCTTCAGATGCATATTGACTGTTATTTTGATCCACTGTAAAGGCACGTAAATTATAGCAATCAAAAAATGCATCTTCGCCTATCGTGGTCACCTTTTTCCCCAGCGTTATGGAGGTTAGTTCTTCGCAATAACAAAAAGCCTCCTTGCCTATTACGGTCACACTGTCCGGTATGGTAACTGCTGTTAAAACGTAACATCCGACAAAAGCCGACTCTCCTATTGTCTCAACCCCTTGCGGAATTGTTACTGCGGTTACGTTGTAGCAACCCGCAAACGCATAGGCTCCAATCGTTGTTACATCGTTACCAATGATGATTGTTTCTATTTCATGCGAAATGTCGTACCACGGTGCATCATATTCATAATCTGCCATCGCACCGGTCCCGGAAATAGTGAGAGTACCGGCATCATCCAGCGTCCATGTAAGATTTTCACCGCAAGTACCACTTGTAGCTGCTGCCGCAGGCAATGCAAGCGTCCACATAAGGGTGCACACCATAATAAGAGCTACCAGTGCTGATGTAAATCTTTTCGTTTTCATAAAAATGCCTCCTGTTTTATCCAATTTAAAAATGCAATATGTATATCGTATCACAACTGAGTATGTATTACAAGTATTTTCCCAAAAATGTTAGTGTTTTTTATGACTCGCTTCTTATTATGAAAAACTTCTTGACAAAAGCAGTTTTTTGCAATAAAATAAAATCAGTTGGAGGAATAGATATGCAAACCGGAACAATATTTAACATACAAAAGTTTTCAATCAATGACGGACCGGGCATCCGGACAACCGTTTTTATGAAGGGGTGTCCCTTAAACTGCATCTGGTGTCACAACCCGGAATCAAAATCGGCGAAACCCGAAATTTTTTATGATGCGAAAAAATGTGTTGGATGTGGGGCCTGTGTGCAGGCTTGTCCGCAAAAATGTCACCGTTTTGACGGTGAAACACATATATTTGACAGAAGCCACTGCAACGCTTGCGGCAAATGTGCCGACGTTTGTATGCCGAATGCCTTGGATGCCACCGGCTATGTACAGTCCGTATCCGAGGTTTTGGCAGAGGTTTTAAAGGATAAGGTTTTCTACGATAATTCCGGCGGCGGGATGACGCTTTCCGGCGGTGAACCTATGTCCCAGTTTGCCTTTACATATGCGCTGTTTCGTGCCGCCAAGGACGAAGGTCTGCATACCTGTATAGAAACCTGTGGCTTTGCAAAAAAAGAAAATTTTGAAAAAATTGCACCCTTCGTAGACATTTTTCTCTATGATTATAAAGAAACTGACCCCGTCCGACACGAAAAATTCAGCGGGGTTTCCAATAAGCTGATTTTGGAAAATCTACAGTTTCTGGATTCTTTAGGTTGTAAAACTATCCTTCGTTGTCCCATTATTCCCACGTGCAATGACAGAGAAGATCATTTTGCCGGTATTGCTGCCGTTGCAAACAGCCTACAGAATATTCTGGAAATCAATATTGAGCCTTATCACCCCTTAGGAAGCGGAAAAGCTGAAATGCTGGATAAGGAATACGTTCTACGGGATTTATCCTTCCCCGATAATGCAACGGTTGAAAGCTGGATTTCCATAATCGCATCCAGAACCAATATACCGGTTAAAAAAGCATAAAAAACGGGTTGCAGTCAAAACGATTTTACTCGAATTGACCGCAACCCTTTATTTTTTATTTGTCGCAGCCGCAGTCCGGGCCCTCATCGCCTTCGCTTCTTGTGGGTGGGAAAAATTCATCCACCGGGAAGTTCAGCTTTTCAAAGAGCTCGCAGGGATTGCTTTCCGTAGAGGTCTGACATTCTTTATCCGGAATACAGAAATCATAGGCCGGAATCAGAAGCTGTACATCTCGCATCAGCTTTACAATAGAGAAAAGGCCCAGAGAAACGTATACCCGTTTTTGCTCGCCGGAAAGTACCAGTGCGTCATCAAAAATCTTTTGCACGCTTTTCGGTACATTTTCCATATCTACCTCCATACCGCAATCACAAGCACAGGAGCAAGCACAAGCCTCACAGGCTTCTACCAGCTTTGCTGACAGAACGATGGGGTCGATTGCCGACACCACAGCCTTAGGCAAATTGGTCCGTTGCCACTCAGCAGGATCAAAGTCACATTCGCCTGCTTCGTTGGACGTAAAGACCTTTGCACTTCCTTCTGAGCCGAAAAGAACAACCTTTTTATCATATGTCGCAAGACCGCATACCCGTGTCGGTGTGCAGACGTTGGTGTAAACATCCAGCGTCACCTTGAAGAAGAACTTCATGTCCACCGTATAAAAACCCTGATTAAACGGTACAGCCTCCACTGTGGGAAATACCCAGATAAGCTCTGCTCCTCTGGATTTGACATTTACAGCACGGTCCACCAGACACTGGCCGGGGCCGCACAGATACACCCGCAGATTTTCAATGCATTCCTTGTCTCGGCAGGAATCATAAATTTGTTCGGTCTGAATGCAGACCGCTTCATTGCAGTTTTCCACGCTTTTATACCTCCTATTTGAATGTGGGTTTTCAATACATTGTATGCGTTGGTATAAAATACGTGCTAAATCTCTGAAAAATTGTTTTTCTACCCGATGATTTCCTTCGCGAAGGCTACGGATGCCAGTGCATCCTTGCCGTAGAAATCCGCCCCTAAGGCATCTGCATATTCCGACGTAAGCACAGCACCACCTACCATGATTTTCCCCTTAAAACCGGCATGATGCAGTGCAATAACAGTCTCCTTCATGCTCCCCACTGTCGTGGTCATCAATGCACTGAGACCTACAATATCTGTTTTCTCCGCCAGCGCCGCTTCCACAATCTTATCCGGCGGCACATCCCGTCCTAAGTCTAAGACACCAAAGCCGTAATTCTCTAAAAGCAGACGAACAATGTTTTTTCCGATATCGTGAATATCTCCGTACACTGTAGCAAGAACAATCCGACCCTTTTGTACTCCTTCACCGCCCGCCGTTTTCTCCTTTACGGCTTCAAAGGCTTCCTTGACCGTTTCCGCACTTGCCAGAAGCTGCGGCAGAAAGACCGTTCCTTTTTCAAATTCCTTTCCTACCTCGTCCAATGCCGGAATCATCACCGTCTCCACCAACGTCATGGGCTCCATTTTTTCAAGAAGGGAAACGGCCGTCGCATATGCACCGCCACGCATACCCCGTACAATCATATCGTACAGAGAAACATCTGTCGTGCTGACAGGTGCCGTCTGCCGGTTTCCGTATTTCTCCACATATCCACCGCAGCCGCTATCCAGGCCCTTTAATACCAAAAAGGCATCGTATACACCCATCATAGCTTCCGCTTTTGGGTTAATAATCCCGGCAGATAATCCGTTTTCCAGTGCAAGGGCAAAGAAAGCGGCATTCACTGTTTCCCTACAGGGTAGACCGAAGGAGATATTGGATACACCTAGCACCGTATGTACACCTAACGTCTGTCGGATGGTACGCACTGCCTTTAGCGTTTCCTCTGCCGAGCTCTCTCCGGCACTGACCGCCATTGTCAGTGCATCGATCAGAATATCCTTTTTCGATATCCCGTATTCTGCGGCGACACGCAGAATTTTTTCTGCAATTTCGATCCGGCCCTCCGCCGTTTCGGGAATACCGTTTTCGTCCAACGTAAGCCCCACCACAACGCCGCCATACTTTTTTACGATAGGAAAAACAGCGTGCATGCTTTCTTCCTTGCCGTTTACAGAGTTAAACAACGGTTTTCCGTTATACAGCCGTGCCGCCTGTTCCATCACAGCGGCGTCTCCGGTATCAATCTGCAAGGGAAGGCTTAAAATCCCCTGCAAATCCGTCATCACGCGAGTCATCATCGCTTGTTCGTCGATCTCCGGCAGACCCACATTCACGTCCAGAATATGTGCACCTGCCTGTTCTTGGGAAATGCCTTCCGCAAGAATATAGTCTATATCCCCCGTCCGCAGGGCTTCCTTAAAGCGTTTCTTACCTGTGGGGTTAATCCGTTCGCCGATGATAATCGGTTCTGCCCCAAACAAAACTGCATTCCCATAGCCGGAAACCACCGTGCGTCCCTTATCCGTCAGCGGTTTGGGGGATATACCTTCGCAAGCCGCTGTCATCAGCCGGATATGCTCCGGCGTCGTTCCACAGCAGCCGCCCAAAAGCCATGCCCCATTTTCCGCAAAATACCGCATATGTGCCGCAAAATCCGACGGCGTGAGGTCGTACCGTGTTTCGCCGTTTACGATCGTGGGGAGACCTGCGTTCGGCAAAAGCGCAATGGGAATGGAGGTAATGGAGCGAAGCTCTTCAAAAAAAGCACGGAACTGTACCGGGCCCAGGCCGCAGTTAAGGCCCAGTGCATCTACCCCAAGTCCTTCCAAAAGTGCTACCACGGTGGCAAGATTCGCTCCGGTAAGAAGCCGTCCACGCTCGTCGATGCTCACGGTAGCCAGAATCGGTAAATCACTATTTTCTTTTGCTGCCAGCACCGCCGCCTTTAATTCATAGGTATCGGTCATGGTTTCGACAGAAATCATATCCGCACCCTGTCCGGCACGCACGACTTCCGCAAAAATGTCGTAGGCTTCTTCAAAGGGCAGTGTGCCCATGGGCTTTAGAAGTGTGCCCGTAGGGCCGATATCGAGTGTTACAAGGGCATGGTCGCCTGCCGCTTCTCTGGCAAGCTCTACTGCCCGGTGCACCACTTCCTCCACCCCATATTCGTATTCTGCAAGCTTTGTGCGATTCGCGCCAAACGTATTGGTGGTAATAATGTTTGCACCGCTTTCCACATAGCTTTTATGGATGCACAAAATACGTTCCGGCTCTGTAATGCACAAAAGCTCCGGGGCACCCGTCACGTCCCCCAGCATAGTGCCCATTGCACCGTCAATAAAAAGAATTTTTTCTCCGGACAGAATCATTTTAGTTCCTCCTGTATATGCAGTCTGTTTTTTCACAATGCGTACACTTACTTTGTTTACACTTCGTGGATTTCCCCAAGGGTACAATCGCCGTTACCGACTTCGTAGGGAGCAGCATATAGCTTTCTAAAGCGGTAATGCCGATTTTTTCTGCCCGTACTGCCTGTAAAAGCTTCGGCTGTACCGAAAGGGGATAATCGCCATAACCGGGACTAAAGCGGCTTGTTTCCGTCAGCCCCTCCGGCATATTCTCGTTGCAAAACGCTTCAATCAGTGCCGCCGCACAGGCATTTAAGCCTGCCGCCCGTGCCATGTCAACCGTTTGTTCTTTTTTGATTTCCATATCCACACTGATGCCGAGCGTTGCCGCCATAACCATAATTTCCGTAGCCCCTTCCAGGTGGTTTTGGATATCCTTTCCTATCCGATACGGGGTGAATTCTGTCGGCGTAAACCGTCGCATAACAATTTTCGGTGCGGCAACGTCTCGCACCGTTTCCATGCATTCTAAAATAAGGCGAAGCGTCTCCGCGTCCGCCTCGCCTTGAACCCCCAAATATCGCAGTGCTTCCTTCAGCATGTATATTTCCCCTTATAAAAATTACACATTAAAGCGGAAAACCACAACGTCACCGTCCTGCATGACGTATTCCTTTCCTTCGCTGCGAATCAGTCCTTTTTCCTTTGCCGCCGTAGTACTTCCCAGCTCTACCAGTTCATCATAACCGATAATTTCTGCCCGAATGAAGCCGCGTTCAAAGTCGGAATGGATTTTCCCGGCCGCACCGGGTGCTTTTGTTCCCTTTGTAATCGTCCACGCCCGCACTTCTTTCGGTCCGGCAGTCAGAAAGCTGATAAGCCCCAGCAGGGAATAGCTTTTTTCCACCAGACGGTCAAGCCCGGAGGCAGAAAGACCCATTTCCTCTAAAAACATCTGCTTTTCTTCCCCGGAAAGGTCAGCGATTTCTTCTTCTATTTTTGCAGAAATCGGTAATACCTCCGCTTTTTCTGCGTGTGCAATCTCTGTAAGCTCATCCAGATACGGATTTCCCTCGAGACCATCCTCCGACACGTTTGCCGCATAAATAACCGGCTTTATGGTCAGTAGGGCAATCTCACGAAGAATTTCTTCTTCCTCTTCGGAAAACTCCATGCTCCGTGCCGGCAGACCCTTCTCCAGCGTTTCTGTAATTCGTGCGAGAAGTGCCGCTTCGGCGGCATACTTCTTTTCCCCGGTTTTCACCATTTTGGATACACGCTCATATCGCTTGGACACCATTTCCAAATCAGCAAAAATCAGCTCCAGGTTAATAGTCTCCGTGTCACGCTTCGGGCTGACGGAACCGTCCACATGGACAATATTACTGTCATCAAAGCACCTTACCACGTGCACAATGGCATCCACCTCACGGATATGTGCCAAAAACTTATTGCCCAGTCCTTCCCCACGGGAAGCGCCCTTTACAAGACCTGCAATATCTACAAACTCAATGTATGCCGGGGTGGTTTTTTCCGGCGTATACATTTCCGTCAAAACATCCAGCCGCTTATCCGGCACCGCTACAACGCCCACGTTCGGCTCGATGGTGCAAAACGGATAGTTCGCCGCACCGGCACCCGCGTGTGTTATCGCGTTAAAAAGAGTACTTTTGCCTACATTCGGCAACCCCACTATACCAAGTTTCATACTTTGTTCCCTTCCTGTTGTCCGGGTCTTTCAAAGGAGATTCTTCCCAGCTTTGCACCCCGGCATTCATCTATGACAATCTGTGCCGCCCGAACAGTGTCCGGCTCGCCGCCACGGACAACAAAATTCCGTGCCCGTGCCACGGCACACAGAAGTCCGTAGCCATCCTCATTTTCCGGATTTTCAATTTTGTACCGCTGGACCAGTGCATCCGGATATTGTGCCTGCAAAAACACAAGTAACGCCACTGCCAGTTCCTCCGCATCCAGCACCTCGTCCCGTATGGCACCGGTAAATGCCAGATGCAAGCCTTCGTCCTCGCCCTCAAACTTCTGCCAGAGCATACCGGGCGTGTCCAAAAGCTCATAGCCTGTCCGGAGCGTAACCCACTGCTTGCCGGTGGTAACACCGGGACGGTCACCCGTTTTCGCACTGGCTCTGCCGGACAGATTATTTATAAACGTAGATTTCCCCACGTTGGGGATACCAGTTATCATCATGCGGATGGGTTTTCCCTGCATGTTTTTCTCCGCACGGCGTAAAAGAAGTTCCTTTAAAGCTTCTTCCACACTGCCGATAACAGTTTTCCATATTTTTTCATCACGGCTATTGACGAAAACAGCCTGTTCACCATTTTTTTCGTATTCTTTCTTCCATTGGGCATTGACCGCCGGGTCTGCAAGGTCTGCCTTATTCAGCACCAAAATTCTGGGCTTATCCCCCAGAAGCCGTGCAAGGTAAGGATTTCGGCTGGACACGGGAATCCGTGCGTCCGCAATCTCCACCACAATGTCCGCAAGCCGCAGATTTTCCGTAATCAGACGGGCGGTTTTCGCCATATGCCCCGGAAACCACTGTATCTGCATTACGGTGTTCCCAGCTTGTCAAGCGGCCAAATGCGGAAAACCGCTTCGCCAAGCACGTTGTCCGTATGAATGTAGCCAACGCTATTTAGGCGGCTATCGGCACTGCCGGGGCGATTATCGCCCATGACAAACACATGGTCCGCCGGTACAGCATAGTCTTTATCCAGCGTGACATTATTGAAATATAAGTCCGAAATAATATAGGGCTCTTCCCGGACCTCCCCATTGATTAAAACGGCAACCTTACCGCCGCGTTCCTCAAAGCGTACTGTATCGCCGGGCATACCGATGATACGTTTAATATAGCGGAGCTGGCGACTTCCGTTTGCCCGATTCAGGTTTTGCTTATCGCTTACGTCCACCACAACAATGTCTCCGGCCTTGGGCGTATACCCCAGCCGAAGCATTACGAGGCGTTCACCGTTTTTCAGGGTCGGTTCCATGGAACTGCCGTCTACCTTGACGATTCTGAATACGTAATTTTGCAGAAGCAATGTAATCACCAGTGCAACCGCAATACATCCAACCCATTCCAGCAACTCTCTTCCCACGCTCTTTTTCTTGGTTTCTTCCGTACCGGGTTCTGCGTTTTTATTTTCTTTCATAAAACAAACCTCCTGATATCGAAAAAGGGACACGATGGTCCCTTTCTTCTCTTATAAACGCTCTTTAACCTTAGCTGCCTTACCAACTCTGCCACGCAGGTAGTAAAGTTTTGCACGACGGACCTTACCGTGACGGATAACGTCAATCTTTGCAATGTTGGGCGAATGAAGCGGGAAAATCTTTTCCACACCAACGCCGGAAGCAATGCGACGCACTGTGATGGTTTCGCTGATGCCGCCGTTCTTGCGGGCAATCAACGTTCCTTCAAACATCTGGATTCTTTCTTTGTTTCCTTCTTTGACCTTCAGGTGAAGACGAAGCGTATCACCGATTGCAAGCTCCGGCAGGTCTGTCCGCAGCTGCTCATTCGTAATTGCGCGAATGGTATCCATTTTCTTTCCTCTCTTTCTCAGGCATTCATGGACACAAAAAACTGTTCTCAGCGGAATACCCATAATTACATTTTGGTATTATACCATACTTTTTTGCATAATGCAAGCATTTTTTTAAATTTTTTCCGGATTTTATAAAAACTTTATATATTGGTTGCCGAACAAGACGAACTTTCCGGTGCAAGCCATATAGAGTAACGCCCTGTATGTTTTTAATTTTACCATATTTTCACAGTATTGTCAAGCCGAAAGCATCCAAACAATCGCTTTTACTTCTTTTTTGCTTTTTATACAATATAATACTACAAAAGGAGTGGTAACATGATTGAATGGATACAGCGGCAAAACGCCGTGCTTTGTGACTTTTTGTGGGGACCTTCTATGCTGGGACTGTTTCTTTTTACCGGCCTGTTTTTCTCGATTCGTACAGGTTTTTTTCAGCTTCGCCATGTGCGGCTTTGGTTCCGGTATACCTTTTTTTCCTTATTTAAAAAGGAAAAAACACAAAAAGGTGCGATTACGCAATTTCAGGCTCTATCTACCGCCCTTGCCGCCACAGTGGGGACGGGGAATATTACCGGGGTGGCGGCGGCACTGGTAACCGGCGGTCCCGGAGCTGTTTTCTGGATGTGGGTCTCCGCTTTTTTCGGCATGATGACTGCCTATGCCGAAAACGTACTGGGTATCCTGTACAGATACAAGGATAAAGACGGTAATTTTGTAGGCGGTGCGATGGTTTATATGGAACGTGGTCTCCATTCCAAGCTTTTCGCTGTGCTGTTCTCTGTTTTCTGTGTTCTTGCCTCCTTTGGCATGGGGAATATGGCACAGATGCATTCCGTCGCCTCTGCACTTATGAACACGTTCCGCATTCCGCCCCTATGGACGGGAATTCTGGGTGCCGTTCTCGTCGGTCTTATTATCAGCGGCGGTCTTCAGCGGACGGCACGGGTTACCGAGCGTCTTGTCCCCTTTATGGTCCTTTTGTTTTTTGCCGGCAGTATTGTTTGCCTTGTGGGCAGTGCAGAGAAAATCCCTGCCGCCTTCCGGCTGATTTTTCACTCTGCCTTCGCTCCTCGCCCGATGGCCGGCGGTGTTTTGGGGTATGGAATACACCGGGCAATCCAAACGGGGGTTTCCAGGGGTGTTTTCTCTAACGAAGCCGGGCTCGGCTCCAGCGTAGCCGTCCACGCATCCTCCAGCACACGAGAGCCTGCCATACAGGGAATGTGGGCAATTTTTGAAGTGTTTGTAGATACCGTTGTGGTCTGCACACTGACTGCACTGGTGATTCTGACCTCCGGTGTATATACCCCTGCCCCCGGCGGCGAAGCGGTTCTGACAGGGGTTTCGCTCACTGCCGCCGCCTACGGAGTCGGTCTCGGTCCGGCCGGCAGTATGTTTATCTCTGTTTCCATTGTGTTCTTCGCCTTCGCCACAGTGCTTGGGTGGAGCTATTTCGGCGAACGAAGTGTTTCCTATCTTTTCGGAAACAGAGCAATTCTGATTTACCGAGCTGTGTTGATTCCCGTGACTGCACTGGGTGCCTGGGGCAGCATGGAGCTTGTATGGAGTATTTCCGATACATTTAACGCCCTCATGGCCATACCTAACCTGATTACCCTGCTTCTTCTGTCCGGTCAGGTACGCCGGGAAACCAAACGTTTTATGAACGGACCGCATCCCCGGCTGTAAAACATTTGTGTAAAAAACAAACTTGCAATCCAATTATTTTGCTTTATTTATGAAAAAGTATAATAAAACAAACTTTTTTTAAATTTTTGATTGACAATCCTGTTGCAATATAGGATAATGTTACACGAGGTGATTTAGGAAATGAATTCCAAATTGGAAGCTTTTAAGCAAAATATGAACGGTAAAAAGGTTGTGGTTCTGGGCATCGGTGTCAGCAATAAACCGATTATACAGATGCTCCTGTCCTACGGTGCCATAGTTACAGCCTGCGATAAAAACGATGAGCTCACCCCTGAGCTTGTATCGCTGATGCGTATGGGTGCCAAATTCAGCCTAGGCGAAAAATACTTAGATAATTTAGACTGCGATATGCTAATCCGCACACCGGGTATGCGTCCTGACCTGCCGCAGATTCAGGCGGCAAAAAAACGCGGTGCGAAAATTACCAGCGAAATGGAATTGTTCTTTGACCTCTGCCCCTGCAAAATCATCGGTGTTACGGGCAGTGACGGTAAAACGACCACATCCACGCTGATTTATAACCTTTTAAAACGGGAAGGACACACAGTGCATCTCGGCGGCAACATCGGTACACCCCTGCTGCCTAAAATTGACACCATTGAAAAGGGCCAGTATGCGGTTGTAGAGCTTTCCAGCTTCCAGCTGCAGACCATGAAAAAAAGTCCGCATATCTCTGTTATTACAAATGTTTCCCCCAATCATCTTGACATTCACAAGTCTATGGAGGAATATGTGGAGGCAAAGAAAAATATCTTCCTCCACCAGACAAAGACGGGACGGCTCATATTAAATGCCGATAATGAAATTACTGCCGGTCTTGCACCGGAAGCGAAGGGGAACGTGATCACCTTCGGCCGTGCGACAGAGGACGCAAATGTTGTACTCAAAGACGGCAAAATCTATATGGACGGTACAATGGTTGTGGATACGGCAGACATTATGCTCCCCGGCATGCACAACGTGGAAAACTACATGGCCGCTATTGCGGCAGTGCAAAAAATCGTAAAGCCCACCACGGTACGCAAGGTTGCGAAAAGCTTTGCCGGTGTGGAACACCGTATTGAATACGTCCGGGAAGTGGACGGCGTGAAATTCTATAATGACTCTATCGCCTCCAGTCCCTCCCGTACCCGTGCGGGTCTATATTCCTTTGACCAAAAGATTATCCTCATTGCCGGCGGCTACGATAAGCGTATACCTTTTGACCAATTCGGGCATGATGTAAAAGCGAAGGTAAAACGGCTCTACCTCATCGGTGCCACCGCTTCAAAAATCAAGGATGCGGTTGTTCGTGCCTACGGCGGCAAGAAAACGATGCCCCTGTTTATTTACCCCACCTTGGAACAGGCTGTTAAAGAGGCCTATATGGGTGCGGAAGCAGGCGATATCGTCATGCTCTCGCCGGCCTGTGCCAGCTTTGATATGTTCAAAAATTTTGAGGAACGTGGAAAACGTTATAAGGAGCTTGTAAAAAGCTTATGAGAACTTTATTGGAAACACTTACCGCCGCACCCGGTTCATCCGGTTGCGAATGCACTGTGGCAGATTCTTTCTCCACTCTGCTGATGCCATATTGTGACACCATAAACCGAGATGCTCTCGGAAACGTGATTGCCATGCGGCGTGGGTATTCTCCGGACCATAAGACACTGATGCTGGAAGCCCATACTGATAAAATCGGGCTCATGGTACGGCACATTACAAAAGAAGGCTTTCTTCTTGTCTCCCCTGTGGGCGGCTTTGACACAAAAATTCTTCCGGCTACTGCTGTTCGTATTTTCGGCAAAGAGGTGCTCCACGGTGTCATCTGTTCTATTCCGCCTCACATTGCCAAAAATGAAAAGGCACCGGATATGCAGTTTCTTTGTGTAGATACCGGTCTTTCGGCAGACAAGGTACGTGCTCTGGTTGACGTGGGAGATGTTATGGAGTTTGAAACCGAGTTCACCCCGTTAGGAAAACATATGGCGGCGGCCTCTGCCATGGACGACCGTGCCGGGCTTGCCGTTATCATCCGCACGCTCTCCCTTCTCCGGGAGGATACGCTCCCCTTTAACATTGCGGCCGTGGGTGCCGTACAGGAGGAAGTAGGACTGCGTGGTGCCGGTACAGCCGCTTACCAGGTGAACCCCTTTGCCGCCATATGCATTGACGTTTGCCATGGGCAAACGCCGGACGGTGGCGGACGGGACACCTTTCCCTTAGGGAAGGGAACAGTCATTACCGTTGGTCCCAATGTCCAGCGTACAGTTTCTGATCGTTTTATCTTCACCGCCCGTTCCCAAGGCATCCCCTATCAGATTGATGTGGACAGCGGCTGTACAGGAACAGATGCGTGGGTTGTACAGGTTGCACGTCGGGGCGTTTATACCGGACTTTTATCCCTGCCCCTTCGGTATATGCATACCGGATATGAAGTTTTGCACCTTAGGGATGCAGAAAATACGGCACTATTGCTCGCCGCTGTTATCCGGGATTTAGGAAAGGAGGATACGCTATGCTTCTGAAAAATTTATGTGGCGCCGCCGGCGTTTCCGGCGACGAAGCCGAAATCAGGGATTTGATTGCCTCCCACCTTACTGACTGCGAAACCACAGTAGATGCGATGGGAAATCTCCTTGCCAGACGGCCGGGAGGCGGCAAACGGATTCTCTTTGCCGCACATATGGACGAGGTGGGACTGCTGATTTCCGGCATTGAAGAAAACGGATTCCTTCGTTTTAAGATTGTTGGCGGTATCAATACGGACGTACTTCTTGGGAAGAAGGTCTATATCGGTCCGCATAAAATCCCCGGCATTATTGGCGTTTGTGCCATCCATCTCCAAACTAAAAGCCAACGAGAGGGTACGGTGGATGCCAGTGATATGTACATTGATATCGGTGCCGCAGACCGGGCAGAAGCCGAAAACGCCGTCCGCCTTGGCGATACCGCAATTTTTCCGCCACATTTTGAGGAATTTGGCGACAATTTGATTGATGCCCGCGCCATTGACGACCGTGCCGGGTGTGCAATACTGATTAAGCTTTTGCAAAATCGATACGATAACATAGAGGTCTGCTGTGCCTTTACTGCCCAGGAAGAAGTGGGTACGCGTGGTGCACAAGCCGCGGCAGAATTTTTCAGACCGGATTATGCCATTGTGGTTGAATCCACATCCTGCTCGGATATTTATCCTTCTGACCGTGCCTTTCATGTAACATCGCTGGGTGCAGGCCCGGCGTTCACCTTCATGGACAGAACTTCCACCCCGGACAAGCTGCTTGTCTCTTCCTTGACGCTGACAGCGAAGCTTCATGGTATTCCATGGCAAAACAAGCGTACCACCGGTGGCGGCACGGATGCAGGGGTTATCTCCCGTGCCGTAGAAGGGATTCCCACTGCCATCATTGCCTTACCCTGCCGGAATCTCCATTCCCCCTCCTGTGTCATTTCCCGCGAGGATTATGAGAGTATGTGGCAGCTTCTGGACACTTGGCTGAAAACTGCCGCACCGCTACTTTAAGATAGGAGAAACTATATGGAAACAATATTACGAAAATTAGCAATGACACCTGCACCGTCAGGCTGTGAAGGGGAAATTTGCCGTATGATACAGTCTCTTCTGCCGGCGGCAGATATGCAGATCGATGCACACGGGTCACTTCTTGTACACAAAAAAGGGAGTGGTGACGGCACCGTAATTTTGACGGCTATGGATACGCCCTGCCTCTATGTCACCTATCCGGAAGGCGGCTTCTCTCGGTTTTCCTCAGCAGGGGGGCTGAAGCCGGCAAACGGCATGGCTGTACTTTGCGAAGGGAACATCCGCGGCACAGTCGGTTCGGACGAAAAGGGACCGTTTATAGATACAGGCAGTCACACGCTCTCGATCGGACAGTGGGCTGTACCGGTGCCTTCTTTCTACAAGGTGGACGATGACATCTGTGCCGGTGCCTCTATGGGACAATACGCCGCCATGGCGGCTGTGATTGGGGCGGCGTGCAAGGAAACTGTGCAGGATGTGTGGTTTGTATTTGCAACCAAAAGCCATATCCGTCAGCTCTCCCCCACGTTCATGCAAAAAATCAAAGCAAATCGTCTCATATCCGTCGAGGTGAGTGCCGCTAATGATACGCCGGCAGAAAAAACCGTTTTTGCATCTTTAGGGCAAGGCACTACGCTCCGTGTCAAGGACGAAGCAATGCTTTCTTCCCCCGAGCTTCTTTCTGTAGTGGCAGATACGCCGCTGAAAACATACCGGGAGGTTAGTTTACGCCGTGGTGTTGGCGGTACTGTTCAGAAAGCATATGGCGGTATTAAAAGTGTGGGGCTCGGTATTCCCACCCGATACTGCGGATGCGGAAACGAAGCCGTTTCCCTGTCCGATATACAAAATACATCTGCACTTTTAGCATACATTCTTCAATAACAAAAGGAGCTGCAAGCTTGCAGCTCCTTTTGTTATTGGGTTGAAAATTCGCCGAGTGTTGTCGTTTCAATATACTCTTCTTTCATTTCGCGAAGCCGTTCCATGTGGGGCTGCACGATATGCACCTTTTGATGCTCTTGACTCTCCCATTGTTCTATCAGCAAAAGCTCGTTCGGGTCCTTCTCTGAAAAATAATAATCATAGCGGATACAGCCCTTCTCCGCCCGAATTTCCGAAATAATTCCCTCCCTGTGCAGCGCTTCAACAAAGGACTCTCTTTTTCCCGGAAAACTTTTGAACCTCACATAAATTTCGTACATTTTTTCTCCTTTCTGTATTCCCCATAGAAAAATACGCTCGTAAGTAAAAAGCCATTCAGATCACACTATCGTGCCGCCTTTTGCATGATTTCAAATACGCCTTTTGTTCCTTTGTAATCCGCAGGCTTTCTACTGCTTTTTGTATTGTTTTGTTATGTGTCCACTCGTCCAGCCTTCTGTTTTCTATGTAGGGCAAGGCTTGCTCGTATTGCTTGGCAAGCGCCGTGGCAAAATACCATGCTCGCATCATATTGATGTAATACGCATCCGATTGTACATCCGCAACAAGCTTAAGGTATTTCTTATCAAAATTATCGTCAAGATAAAAACGCATCAGCAAATTTATAGCATATCTTACCGTATATGTATCCTTTGCTTGCATCCATATATTTATATGCTTCAAAAGTTTTTCCGGCTCTTTTTTTAAAACCCTTGGATTCATACTGTCACAGGTTGCCCAATTATCCACATACGGCAAAAAAGCATCCAGCTTTTCTATGCACCTGTCAAAATCCTTTTCTTTCTCAATCAGAAAAGCGTGCAGATTATTCTCTTCAAAATACGTATGTGGAAGAGCATTTAGAAAGCTTTCGTAGTTCTCTAATCCTTTTGCAAGCTTTCTGAGCAAAGGAATTCTTATCCCTATAATTCTGCTTTTTTCAACTGTGGGCATTAGCTTAGAACTAAATTCCCGGTATGCTTCTTCCCCCATGGAAAGAAGTGTTTTTTGTATGATTGCTGTTATGACGGTCACCCCTTTCCGTGTCGTAAATAATCTCCCCGTGTCAAATCGGGAATGACTACATTCCGTAACGCCTTAAAATGTTTTCTCCGAGACTGTACAGTAATTCTTCCATCTTAATCCGCATTGCAAGATCGATTTCAATATTAGAATTCTTATGGATTGACGGTGCAAAAAAGCTGCATGCCTCAAAAGTAAAATACCCGGCATAGCCGATATTTTTTAATCCTTTCATGAGAGAATCAACATCCAGCGTTCCGAAAAACGGACACATATGAAAATCTCCAACCCCGTCATTATCATGAACATGAAGTGCCTTAACATGCTTACCGAGAAGCGTTAGTGCTGTTTCCTGCGACATTTCCTGATGATTTGCATGGCCTGTATCCCACACAGCATGAAAAAGCGGATGATTTACATACTCTATAAGCTCTAATAAATCGGGGGCATTGTCAATCCAGTACACATCATCTTTTGTCATTTTATTAAAATTTTCTGTAAGAATGTTCACTTCATATTTCTCTGCTGTAGGAAGAAGTTTTTCAAAAAACACCTTATTCTTTTTAAATGTTTCTTTTTGGGTAATATTTTTTAAATATCCCGAATGAACAACAATGTTTTTGATGCCAAGAGCACCGCAAGCTTCTATACAGGAAAGCGTATCATTTATAAATGCTTCATTTTCATCTGCAAGCGGTGTTCCCATGGGGGAATGTGCCTGTATAAACTGCACAGCATATTCATCGCATTTTTCTTTCAGTTTACTTATGTAGCTTTTGGGGTCTGATGAATAAATACCGGTTTTATTTGCATAATCTAAGCCGAAGCTGTAATCAACATAATGAAATCCGGAATTTGCCACATATGTCACTGCTTCGATCTGATTGTTTGTATACCGGCTAAAATCTTCCGTCGTTGTTGCTAATTTCATAAAAAATACACCTCGCTATAATTCTTATTTATCTTTATGACATTATTGAACCGTGCCCTTTTCTTTCATTATCGCCAAGCAAAATTATTATTTAATTCTTTCTAACAAAAGGATATTTCCGGTTTCTATATCACATTCAAACATATATTCTCCGGCCGGATACACTTTTTTCATTCCGTTTAGCTTATTGTACAAGCAAAAAGTATCTGCAATTTCCGTAACAAAACGAATTACATTTTCGTCAGCGTTAATATTTATATTTTCAATTAAGCTTGTATTATCCTGCGCTACCGGAACAAAAGAGGTTAAATCCCGCTTGCCGCCGTATTTGTAGAATACGTAAAGCTTATGATCAGGGCGTCGGTGATATCTTTGACACGTTCCGCTGACAACTGTATATGCAGAAAATTCATATTCTTTCTCTGGAAAGAAGGAAGAAGTTCCCGGAATGTTTACATAGAAATTTTCCTTTTCGTATTCAAAATCAAGCAGCGGTTCAATATTTTTATTTTTTCTACTCACAGGAGCGGACTCATATAAACGCAAGAATGTTGCGATAGCCTGCTCTACTGTATATCCCTCCAAGGGTGCGAAAATATCACCTCCGACACCTCTCATTACACCGAGGTCGTTTATACTGTACACATCTTCTTTTGCCCACTCGGAAATTTCGACATCATCGCTAAACAGATATTCTGTATCGGCATTTTGATAGGCAGCATAGTTTTTGTAAACACGCATCAGCATTGCGGCCGCTTCCTGTCTGGTAATATCACCGTTAGGGTTAAATACCGTTTCGCTTATACCATTTATAATACCAAAATTATAAGCAACACCGATTAACTGCATATCGAAAATATTTTCGCTGTTTAAATCACTGAAATCTGTCCCACTGATTTCAAAAACAGGGTCAGTTACTTTCTTATCTTCATATTTCCACGCTTCACCTGTAGTATTCTTTATAAAATCGTTTCTGTTACGGTCTTTTTTTGCTGTACAGTATGCTGAAATGAAGTCTTCTAAAGGAAAATCCTTATCCATATTATAATACGTTCGTATTATATGCTCCGGCTGGTATCCATACTGCACGGACAAAAAATACATTGCCATCTTTGCAAATTCGGCACGGGTAATGTTCCGCTTGTAATTTTCCCGAAGTGTAATCGGCACAAAGCCTAAATTTATAGCACTTTCAATTTCCGGCTTTGCCCAAGCGGAAATCACATCTTCACCCATTGTATCATGCGGCTCAAATCTCGTTTCGATGCATACACCTGTTTCAAGGTCAGCTTTATAATAATAAGTTCCTGCATCGTGCAGCACAATTGGCCTCCCGGCAATACTTCCCGCACTTCTTTCATCAAAAGAAACCGAAAAAGTTAAAGTCTTACCATCTTCTGACAGTGTTATATTTTCGTGTTCCGGATGGTGCCATAAATCTTCTCTCGAAACCGGCTCGGATAAACTTATTTTGCTGCCGTCATCTTTTATTAAAGTCAAATGCGGGCTCTTGCCGCCATGAGGAGCACCCACAGGCCAGAAATACAAAACTGTACCATAGTCTGTAGGAATTATCTTTTCAACATGATAAACACTTGATTCTGTATATTCTGAAATAAAAGGATTCGCTGCTTCTGGAAACTCCACATAACCCCATTTATTAGTTTCGGCACTCAAAATCGGCAACAGCTTACAAGAAAGCTTTCTGTATCCGATATCCAATGCACCTTCGACTTCTGCTATTTTGTTTCCGTTCACATCAAACAAAGACGTACTGTCAGGCGTCCAGAAAATTCCTTCTGCAACCTCTTTGATATCATTCGCCTGTAGCACAACCTCACCATCCTGATTAACCAAAACGTCCTCAGAAACGGTAGAGGGATCCGGTGTAATTCGTGCCACATTGCCGTTTCCCACAGGGGATATAATCCGCATTCCCTCCGGAGCCGTGTATATAATATTGCCGTTTATATCGGCAATTTGCTTTTGCCATATAATAAAGCTTTTGCCGAACAGTTGGATGTTCGGAGCCCAATCCGACAAAAGATTGCCGTTCATATCTAGCACAACATTACCTCCATCGTGTCCTGCCAAAATAAAGTTACCGTTTGTTTCTAAAAATTCAAAAGAACCGATGGGGAACTGTACTTCGCTACCATTTTTATCAACTACTTTATACTGTCCGTCAGCGATTCTGGCATAACCGTTTGAATAATCCCACGCCTCCCAAAGTTCACCTGTAGGCAGTACCTCGCCCTTTTCATTTATATATCCGAATTTGCATTGCGTGTACGTTCCGTATTCGCTTAATACGCCGTCATAGCCGATTCTGGATATTCCCTCATAAAAACCGAAAACGTAGTCAAACGTCGGTGCAATCGATTCTTCGCCTTTACTGTTGATAAAGCCGAATTTACCGTCCCGGCAGATGGGAATCAGCTCGCTTTCTCCATCGCCGTCAAAGAAATCCGTTACATAATGATATGTGACGAAGTGTGGGGTTTTAGGCTGAACCCTTTTGAAGGTTTCATACACATACTCGGTAAGCTGTTCTCCGTCCTTACTGAAAAATGCAGCCTTGTCATTCTCGCCGACAGCCATAATTAATCCATTTTTACGAAGTGCAAATTTTGTGCCGTCAAAGCCGAAAACCTTTTCGCCTTTTAGATTGATAACACCATATACGCTCTCATCGCTTAGCACTTCCACCGGTGCAAGCTGAACTCTTGCAATTCCATACTTGTTAAATTCTTCGGCAGAGTGATATTGTGGTTCTATAACATATGGCAATTTGCTCTTTTCTTCCTTGGTAAATGCATTAGAAGGAATAGTCACCCAAACCAACAGGAAACAGAGCGTCAAACAAATCAGTCTTGTCATTTCAAAAACCTTTTTCATATCATTACTCCTTTCAGAATCATACGGCAATATTCAACTCATGTCAACTTGAGACAAAAAATTATTACTTTACTCTCCCAAATACCTACCGGCAAGGCTTCTGAAACCATTAAGAATGTTTTCCTCTATCGCATTGGCGAATGCCTGTTTATCTTTCTGTTCTATCGAGCTTAAAATTTTTTCATGCTCAATCACGGATTGCTCCATTCGGGCCAGGCTACTGTTTTTTGTACCCAAAATATACGCTCTGTCGTAAAGCTGATTTATTACAGACAGCAGTTCATAATTAACGCTTTTTTCAAGAATATATCTATGGAAGAAGATATCTTCGTCCATAAACATGAGGCTATTCGCCTCTTTGCAATATTTTTTTTGTTTTTCCAGGGATTCTTCCAAAATCTTGATATCTTTTTCCGTAAGCTTATCTAAAACTCGCTTTGCATTATATGCCTCAATAGCTGCACGCAGCTCATAAATACCACAGGCTATTTCCAGCGAAATTGTGTTTATTAATACGCCTTGCTTTGGCAAAATCGTCAGAAGTTTTTCAAATTCAAGTCTTTGGCACGCATTGTTTACAGGTGTACGGCTTATATTTAATGTCTCCGCCATCGCATTTGTACTAATTACCTGGCCTTGCTTTAGCTCTCCACTTAAAATCATCCGCTTAATTTTATCGTAAGCCCTTTGGGTCAGGCTGTCATGTTTATCTTGTTTCATCCTTCTTCTCCTGATTTGAAATAAATTTTCTTAATATTAATTATAGCACAAATTTTACTTGCATACAAGCAGAAATTCTTCTTGACAAAAAATCTTAAACAGTGTATAATAAAATACAGCTTGCATGCAAGTTGTATTTTTAGTAAAGGATGTGAATTACTACGAAAAATTTATCAGCAGCCGAAATACTCCTTACAACCTGTTCAAATTGTAAAAAAGACGAAAAAATTCTGGTTGTTACAGACCCGTCGAGCTATGATGTAGCAAAGATCATGTGGGATGCTCTTGAAAGCTACCCCAATCGTTCCCTCGTTATGATGAGCGAAAGAAACATGCATGGCGAGCAACCGCCGCAGTGCATTGCGGCAGCCATGCTCTCCGCCGATGTTGTTTTCGGATGCACGAAGTTTTCCCTTTTCCATTCGCAAGCGAGAAAGGATGCTGTTTTAAATGGTGCACGATTTATAAACATGGTGGACTACGCAACAGAAATGATGGAAAAGGGTGCCCTTTTCTGTGATTTCGAGGAAGTAGGAAAAATATGCGCAAAGGTGGCAGATATACTGCGAAATAAAGACATCTGCCGAATTACAACAGAAAACGGAACTGACTTTACCTGTTCTATAAAGGGGCGTAACCCCTTTGCACAATTCGGCCGCAGTCTCACTCCCGGTGTTTCTTCCTCTCCGCCGGACATCGAATGTGCTACATGTGCTGTTGAAGGCACAGGAAACGGTGTTGTATATATAGACGGCAGTATCCCTCACCCCCTGCTTGGTCTTATTACAGACCCCATAAAGCTTACGATTAAAGACAGTAAAATTGTAGACATCGAAGGTGGAAAACAGGCGGAAACTTTTGCAAGACTACTGGAAAGCTTTAACGACCCAAATGTATATTACATAGGTGAGATTGGCTTTGGTTTAAATCCCATGTGTTCTTTAAGCGGCAGAATGCTTGAAGACGAGGGCTGCGGCGGTACTGTTCATCTTGCTTGCGGTGATAATGTGGGGTTTGGCGGAACAATAAGCAGTCCGTACCATATTGATATGGTATTTAGGGCACCGACTGTATACATTGACAATGCGTGTATTGTACAAGACGGAAATTTATGTATTTAAAAGGAGAAAGGAAAATGAACTATCCTAACGGTTTAGCATTTAGCGAAGAAATTATGAAGGAAGTACAGGACAAGTTTCTGTATGTAAACGAAGACAAATTTGTCGGAGTAAGATTGTTCTTTGACAATGCCGGTGGTTCTTTCAGACTTAAAAAGGTGGAAGAAGTTTTTAGCGAATTGGACGCAATTCCTGACTGCCCTGAAAGAATTCATAAAATGGCACTTTACCTCCAGGATGTACAAAAGAAGGGCGAAGATGATATTCGTATCATTCTTAATGCACCCGAATCGGGCAGTATTCTCACATCTTTAACCGCTTCACAGCTTATGTTCCAGATGGTTGGAACAATAGCAGAAAATACCGTCGGTACAAACATTGTTACATCTGTACTTGAGCATCCTTCCGCATTTGACGCAGCTTCCTACTATGCGGAAAAGACGGGGTGCGAGCTTAGAGTTGCACAGAGCAACAAAGTTACAGGTGGTGTAGACCCTGAGACGGTTGCGGCGCTCGTTGACGAAAACACAGTTCTTCTCAGCGTGATGTATGCTTCTAACATTACCGGCGCTATTTATAACATGAAAGAAATTATCCGTCAGGCAAGAGCAAAGAAACCGGATTTGTACATCGTTGTTGACTGCGTTCAGCACGCCCCTCACGGTGTTATTGATCTTGAAGAAACACCTGTGGATGGTATTAACTTTGCCCCGTATAAATTCTTCGGTTACCGCGGCTCGGGCATTGGTTGGGTTTCCGAAAGAGTTGCAAAGCTTCCTCATCACAAGCTTGCAGGAAATGCTGCTAATGTATGGGAGCTTGGTAGCCCTGCCCCCGCACAGTATGCCGCAATTACAACAATTGTTGATTATGTGTGCTGGTTGGGCGGAAAATATATTACTTCTACAAACAGAAGAGAGCTTTTTGTAGAAGGTATGACAAGAATCAAGCTTCAGGAAAGAGCTCTGCTTCACAGAATGCTTGAAGGAACTCCGGAAATCCCGGGTCTCAGACATATTCAAAATGTAAAGGTATTTTTGGATTACGAAGATTTGACAACAAGAGATTTAATCCTTGCTATGGGCTTTGATAATCTTGGATATACAGAGGCTGTCCGTGAATATGAAAAACGCAATGTAATTGTTTATGACCGTCTTTCAAGCAGCATTTACTCAAAGCGTATGCTTGAATCCTTTGACATGGATGGTGCTGTTAGAGTATCCCCCCTCCACTGTAACGCACTTGAGGACATCGATAAGTTCTTACAGGTTACAAAGGAGCTTGCACGTCTATAAATACAAAAGAAAATGCCCCCGTACAACAGACCGAAATTCTGTTGTATAGGGGGCTTCTTTCCATTATAAATCCTGTAAATCGGCCGCCGGGAGGTCGTTTTCAAGGTTATCACGTGCCAAATCTGTATGCACCGCAGAATATGGGGATCGATTATCTGCATGCGGATTTTTATGATACATCTTTTGCTCCGGCATTTCTGCAAGTATTGCATTTGCCTCCATCTCCCCGCTCTTTACTTTGCTTTGTATCTCCGGCACGGGCGGCATAGCATTCTTCGGTTGGTTATGCGTACGGTCTATTCTTTTCATGCCCTTCTTTGCCATTTCCAATCACCTCGGAAATAGTATTGTCATCTTCTCCCGAAAATAAACTGGGTATGATTGCAGGTAGCGTGTATGCTCCTGTAAGACTTAGAAAATCTTTCCGCTTCTAATTACATGCCGCCTCCAATTCTGCCGTAATATCCGTTACGCTGTCTTTATGAAACAAATAGACCCTTTCCTCCGGCAATGTAAACTTCCGTATAAACACATGCTTTATGATTTCTTTATTCTTGATGCCCGTAAGTGCAGGCAAATATTTTTCTTTAAATCCCTCTTTTTCCAGCAACTGAAATAAAACGGGCTGAAGTGTTTCCATGCTCCCCAGGCAAGCCGGTAGTTTAATCCCTTTCGTCTGCCTTATCCAGTCAAATTTCAGATACTCTGTAAGGAGTACATCCACGCCAAAGTGTTCTGTGCAGAATGCGTATAGAATTTCATACAGCTTTTTTTGTGCAACGGCGTTTATACCATCAAAGCGTTTTGAAAGTGCTTCGTAAAAATCAAACGGTGACGGAAACAGAGAAACGGCATATGCCATGCTTTTTTCAAAGGCATGGCTATTATAAAACCGTTCCACCGCTTCTGCAATCTTTTCGAGGCGAAAAATCTCCTCTGCCGAAATAAACGCATTTTCATAAACGGTATAGGGCGGTGCCGCAGAAAACCGATACTGAAACCGTTCTGCCTCCTCCCGGATTTTTGATCCCTTCAAAAGCTTTAAAAATCCAAGCTGCAGGCAATCTGTCATAAGTGCATACGTATCGTTGAAAGAGTTTTTAAATACAGCATAGCTTTCATAAGGAAGTCCGGCTATCAGGTCCGTATGTACATGTATGTTCCCCATTTGCACCAAACGCTTTATTTTTTCAAAAAGTACGCCGGTGTCTGCATCCCGACAAACTGCCCGGAGCGTTTCGGAAAACGTACTTTGTATCCCGATTTCAAACTGAAATTTCCCTTTCGGTACCGTTTGTAAATACGCCAGTTCTTTCTCGCGCAACAGTTCCCCCGCCAGTTCAAAATGAAATCTGGTATGATGACATTCTTCTGCCGCATACTTCCAAATTGCAAGTGCACGCTCGCCGTCCGCATTAAACGTACGGTCAACAAATTTCACAAGATCCACCTTTGCATCATCAAACTTTTTAAGCTCCCTGCAGACCTTCTCAATACTTTTAAAACGGACCCCTTTTTCTATCGAGGAAAGACAGTAGCTACAAGCATACGGACAGCCCCTGGAGCTTTCATAGTACAAAAGGCGGTGTCTGTTTGCACGCAAATCCGCCTCCGAATAACAAAACGGAAGTGCATCCAGGGATTCGACGGGTGTCCCGTAAATTGTTTTCTCCTCGCACTGCTCCAGTACATATTCGGGGACTGCCGCTTCTCCTTCGCCGCATATCACAGCATCGGCAAAAGTATAGCTCTCAGGGTCAAAGGAAACCTCCGGACCTCCTAAGAGAATCTTGCAGCCGGGCTTTACCGTCTTCAAATCCAAACATATTTTCTTAACGAGTTCCATGTTCCACAAATAGCAGGAAAAAGCGTATATATCACTCTCGCACGAAAGAATCGATTGCATAATTTGGCGAAAGGGCTCATTTACCGAGTGTTCCAATAGTATAGCAGGGATGCCCCGCTCCGCACACGCAGCCCGAATCGAGCGAACCGCAAGGGAAGTATGACAATATTTTGCATTACAGGCAACAAGGGTTATCGATTTCATAAAATCCTCTTTTCCTACAAAAATAAGCAACCAGTCAGACACAGATTTCATCAAGAAAAAATCTCATTTAAGCCATGATACCAAGGCTCCTGTGCTTACAGTTCTATCCCCTTCACCGCACAAGTCCCTCCATGTTTTTCAAGGTTTCCAGCTTTTGAAAACAATTATTCCCCACATCCTACATGACTTTTTTCTGCCGGTTCAGTATACCATATCCTGCCACGATTTGCAAGGCTTTTTTACTTCCAAAAAACCCCTTGACTCTTTTCCTTTCATGTGGTATACTGTAGAAAACAACATGAAGTTGTTTCGATGGACCGAAGTCCTTTCCGATTTTGTTGCATTGATACCCAAAGGCATTCTTTGCCCGTAAAAAACATGCCCCAGAAAGGACAATGAATTATGAATAAAAAAAACGCTCTCTCTATTACTTATGCCGCACTATGTCTTGCACTGGCCCTTGTACTCCCCTTCCTGACGGGACAGATCCCACAGATCGGGAAGGCCTTGGCACCAATGCATATTGCGGTTTTTTTATGTGGCTTTGTCTGTGGCTGGCCTTATGGTCTGCTTGTCGGCTTCATTGCACCGCTACTCCGTTCTGCCATTTTCGGTTTCCCTATTATGTTTCCGGAAGCAGTTTCCATGGCCTTTGAGCTTGCAACCTATGGGCTTATTTCCGGTCTTCTATATAAAGTTTTCCCGAAGAAAACGCAGTATATCTATCTTTCGCTCCTTACAGCCATGGCTTGTGGCAGACTTATATGGGGTGCTGTTCGGTATTGTCTTGCCGGGCTTACCGGCTCCGGCTTTCCTTTCTCCGCCTTCTGGGCCGGTGCAGTTGCCAACGCCGTTCCCGGTATTATTTTGCATATCCTTCTTCTTCCCCTTTTGGTTGTCGCACTGAAAAAAGCGAATGTTATTTTGAATCAGTAAAGGGAGATTGTGCCGGGGCTTTCCTTTTAGAAAACGTCTGCAAAAAATCGAAACCAATACAAAAAAAAATCGAAAATATGTTGACTTTTTTTCCGCATAATGATATAATTGACACATAGTGCGGAAAATGGAAAAACTTTGAATAAAATATCCGTTTTTTCATTATTTTTCGATATTTTATTTCTGCATTTTTTAGAAAAGGAGAATGACTATGGGTACTTTAAAGGCAGGTTTCGGACGTGTGAATGTTAACCCCATGATGGGGATTGACATTTCCGGCTACTATAAAGTAAGAAAAGCAGACGGGATTTTAGACGATTTGGAAGCGAATGCCATTGCTTTTTCTGTGGATAACAAAAAAACGGTTATGATCTGCATTGATGCTTTGGGCTTCAGTAAATCTATTATGGATGATTTCCGTGCTTCTATTGCTGAAAAATTAGATATACCGAAGGAATGTGTGTTTATTTCGGCAACGCACACCCACACCGGGCCTTCGGCGAGTTTGTCTCCCGAGGATACCATGGACGACTTGCAGATGGAATATTTGGATTTCTTAAAGAATCGTGTTGTTGATGCTGCACAGTTTGCATTGGATGATCTTAAGCCTGCCAAAATGGGTTGGGGTATCGGACAGGCACCCCGTGTTGCTTTTGTTCGTCGCTTCCGTATGAAGGACGGTAGCGTTAAGACGAATCCCGGCGTTAATAATCCGGAAATTCTCGCTCCCATCGGTGATGTGGATGAACGGGTAAATGTGCTTCGCTTTGACCGTGAGGGTGCGGAGAGTCTTATCTTGGTTAACTTCGGCAACCATCCGGACGTTGTCGGCGGTTGTAAGATTTCGGCAGACTGGCCCGGCTTTGTACGCAGAACGGTGGAAAAAGCCATCGACAATACAAAATGCGTTTTCTTTAACGGTGCCCAAGGCGATGTTAACCACGTAAACGTGGCACCCATCGGCGGCGAAATGAACGATATGTTTATTGATTTCGACGATGTGGCACGCGGTTACGCCCACGCCCGTTATATTGGCCGTGTGGTTGCAGGCGGCGTACTGCAGGTATATGACAAAGTAAAATATGTAGATGTAGATTCCATCCAGGCAGTAGAGCAAATCGTTAAAGTCTCTGCAAACAAAGGAACCGCTGAAGAGCTTGTAGAAGCAAAACGCATCCATGCACTGCACGAAGCCGGCAAGGACGAAGAGCTTCCCTATAAAGGCATGATGCTTACAACAGTTGTTGCGTCGGCACGTCGTATGGTTACTTTGGCAGACGGCCCCGATTTCTTTGAAATTCCCTTGACCGGCATTACCCTCGGTCCGGTTGCTTTCGTGGGTATTCCCGGCGAACCCTTTACCGGGATTGGTCGCGGTCTGAAAGAGGCTGAAGAATTTGATATGATTCTGCCGGTTTGCTGTGCCAATGGTTACGAAGGATACTACCCCATGCAGGATTCTTATGACGAAGGCGGTTACGAAGCGGGTACTTCTCGGTTTAAGGCCGGCACTGCCGAGCAGCTTATCCTTGAGGGTAGAGCACTTCTTACCGAGTTAGGAGGCAATAAATGATTGCAATCAAAAACGCAACGCTCGTGATGAAAGACCATTTTATTCCGGACGGAGTCCTTCTTATTGCGGATGGGAAAATTTTGGACTTCGGAGAAGCCAGAAAGCTCCCCATTCCGGAGGGCTGCGAAGTAATCGATGCTGAAGGTCTTTATGTCGGTCCGGGCTTTGTGGATATACATACCCATTCTGACGGTGTTGTATTTTTCCAGGACGAGCCCGTGGTGGCGAGCCAGCATCACTTAAAACATGGTACCACTACCCTCCTCCCTGCACTGTATTTCAGCATGGATACGGAAGCCTATGTGCGTGCCATCTCCGTTTTACGGGAGGCTATGAAAAAGCCGGAATGTGCTAACATTGGCGGTCTCTATATGGAAGGACCGTATCTGAATCCCAACTTCGGTTGTGACAGAGAATCCAATCCTTGGAAAGGACCTGTTGACCCCGAAAAGCATCTGCCCATTATAGAAGCCGCATGGGATCTTGCCAAGGTCTGGGCACTGGCACCGGAACGGGAAAATATTATGCAGTTTGTTCTCGATGTGAAGGCGAAAAATCCTGTGGCTGTCTTTTCTGTGGCACACAGCGAAGCCGCTCCGGCGGATATTGAGGCCATTATGCCCTACGGGCTTAAAATCGGTACGCACCACACAAACGCAACGGGTGACCGTCCCATGTATCCTGAATGTCGCGGTGTTTGTGTAGACGAAACTGTAAACTATAACCGGGAAATTTACGCCGAGCTCATCTGTGACAGTCGTGGAATCCATGTAGACCCCTATATGCTTCGGCTTGTAAGACGGATCAAGGGAGACGACCGCATTATATTGATATCAGACGCATACGCCTGCGACGGCCCCATCCCCCCGGGATATGATGATGTGGATGACATTAACTTCGACCATGCCGGCGAAATTGCAGGCTCTAAAATGACCTTGGATATTGCCTGTCGCAATATGATTAAGCACACCGGTGCATCTATTGTGGATGTATTCAAGTTCGCCTCCACAAACCCGGCACTGGCTGTCGGCTTCTACGACAGGGGTGAAATTGCAAAAGGCAAACGTGCCGATCTTGTTTTTGTGGATTATAAAATGAAGACCCATCGTGTTATGATGGAAGGCAAGCTGTGCTAACTAAAGTTGTTTAAAATGCTTACGGGCATTTTACAAAATAATATAAAAAAGGAGATTATTATGAAAGACATTATTTTTGATCCCCCGACAAAGTTCGATTTTAAATGCGGAGACTACGTTCCTTTTAAGGATCGTGAGGTTTGTGAGCGTCTTCGCAAAATCAGTGGCAAGGATTTGGAAAAACATGCAAATCCGGATTTCAACATCAAGGTTATGATGAATCCTCATCCCGTTTTAATTGCTACCCTGTTTTCACGTCTGAAGGCCGCTTCCGAAGCCGGCAAAAAGTACACCATGATTCTCGGTAACCCTGAACCGGAAACATACATTCCTCTGGCACAGCTGATTAACTACTTCCAGGTAGACTGCTCTAAGCTCCACATCTTTGCGATGGACGAATGGGCAGATGACCAGGGAAATATTGCACCGGAAACATATGAGTCTGGCTTTGCACATTCCATGCTGAAGTACTTCGTATATCAGATTGATCCGAAGCTCCGCATGCCCCTGGAAAACGTTCATTATCCCACAAATGCAAACATCGGTCACTATTCCAAGCTCATCACCGAAATCGGCGAAGGCGGTGCAGACATCTGTTCCTCCTCCCCCGGCTGGACAGGTCACATGGCATTTATTGACCCTGTTGATGAATTTATGTCTGACAGTATCGATGAATGGCTGAACATGGAAGCACGCATCGTAACGCTCCATCCGCTGACAGTAGCACAGAACTCTCTGCACGGTGTATTCGGTCAGTCCGGTTACATTGCAAGTGTACCGCCGAAGGCTGCTACCATCGGTCCCGTTGACGTTAAGAATGCAAGAGAACGTATCGAGGTGCACGCCCTTCTGACGAACAACACATTCTCTTCTTGGCAGAGAATGACGTCCCGTCTCGTTCTCCACGGCCCGGTAACACCGGCGATTCCCTCTTCGATGCTCCAGACCATGAAAACACAGGTTTATGTCAGCGAAGAGATTGCTGCTCCCTTCGAGTGCTGGGAAAAGGTTGGATATTGATCTGACTTCTGCATAAATAAATATTCACAGGGCTGTATTGTGTATAACAGTACAGCCCCGTATTCCTTTATAAACCCCTATGAAATTCATATTTCTTATTTTTAATACACAAGATTTATTGCATAAAAGAAAAAATTTTTGAAAATTTATGCAAAAAGTATTGCATAAATATTTACTTTATGTTATACTGTAAAAAACAACGTTGAAAGGATTGTATTTCTATGGAAAAAATTGTTCTTGCTTACTCTGGCGGTCTTGACACATCCATTATTATTGCATGGCTGCATGAGCACTATGACTGTGAAGTCATTGCCGTTTGCGGCGATGTGGGACAAGGCAAAGAAACAGAAGGTCTGGAAGAAAGAGCTCTTAAAAGCGGTGCTTCCAAGCTGTATCTTGAGGACCTTAGAGAAGAATATGTGAAGGACTTTATCTTCCCCACCGTAAAAGCCGGGGCCATTTATGAGGGTAAATATCTTCTCGGTACCTCCCACGCCCGTCCCATCATTGCAAAGCGTCTCGTTGAAATTGCAAAGAAAGAAGGGGCAACTGCCATCTGCCACGGTGCTACCGGTAAGGGTAACGACCAGGTTCGCTTCGAGCTGACCATTAAAGCACTGGCACCGGAGCTGAAGATTATTGCACCTTGGCGTGTTTGGGATATTAAATCCCGTGAAGATGCTGTTGACTATGCCGAAGCACACAACATTCCGATTCCTGTAACCAAGAAGGATCTTTACTCCCGTGACAGAAACATCTGGCACATCAGCCACGAGGGCATGGATTTGGAAGATCCGGCAAACGAACCGCAGCTGGATACATTGCTGAAGCTGACTGTTCCGCCGGCAAAAGCACCGGATGAAGCAAAATATATTACACTTGATTTTGAAAAAGGTGTACCTGTAGCTTTGGACGGTGAAAAGCTGGGAGCTGTGGAACTGGTTGAAAAGCTTAACGCAATCGGCGGTGCTTACGGCATTGGTATTACCGATATCGTTGAAGACCGTCTCGTGGGTATGAAGTCCCGTGGTGTATACGAAACGCCGGGCGGTACTATTTTGTATGCCGCACTGCAGGAGCTGGAGTACCTGTGTCTTGACCGGGATACACAAGCCTTCAAGCGTCAGGCTGCCATTAAGTTCTCCGAACTCGTTTACGACGGCAAATGGTATACACCGCTTCGTGAAGCACTCTCCGCTATGGTAGATTCCATGCAAGAGACCGTAACGGGTACAGTACGTCTGAAGCTTTATAAGGGCAACGTTAGTGCCGCAGGTGCAAAGAGTCCCTACTCTCTCTACAATGAGGACATTGCAAGCTTTGGTGACAGCCGTGAGCTTTACAGTCACAAGGATGCGGAAGGCTTTATCAATCTCTTTGGTCTGCCGCTCAAGGTCCGTGCATTGATGAAGGAAAAATTGGGGGAATAAGCATTGAAACTTTGGGGCGGAAGATTTCAAAAAGAAACAGATAAACAGGTAGACGATTTTAATTCGTCTATCCGTTTTGATGCGAGAATGTACCGGGAAGACATCACCGGGAGCATTGCACATGCTAAAATGCTCGGTAAACAAAACATCATTGACCCTGCGGAAGCAGACCTGATTGTAAAAACGCTGGGCGAAATTTTAGAGGATATTGAGGCCGGTAAGGTTGAATTTCTGGTGGACGCAGAAGATATCCACATGAATGTGGAGAAACTGCTGACTGACCGGATTGGTGCCGCAGGCAAACGCCTGCATACAGGTCGTAGCCGGAACGACCAGGTTGCACTGGATATCCGGATGTATCTAATGGCAAAGGAAGAGGAAATCACAGAGCACCTTCTCACATTGCTACGCACGTTGACCACCCTTTCCCGGGCACATATGGATACAATTATGCCGGGTTATACGCATTTACAGAAGGCACAACCCATCACATTTGCCCATCATCTTATGGCATATGCCCAAATGTTCATGCGTGACGCAAACCGTATTGCCGACTGCTACGGTCGCACCTCCGTGATGCCGCTTGGAAGTGGTGCCCTTGCAGGAACCACCTATCCCTTAGATCGGGCTTTTGTGCAGGAAACACTTGGCTTCTCGCAAATAACCGACAATTCTTTAGATGGCGTCAGCGACCGGGATTTTGCATTGGAGCTGGCGGCGGACCTCTCCATATTAATGGTACATCTGAGTCGCTTTTGCGAAGAACTGATTCTATGGAGTAGCCACGAGTTTTCCTTTGTGGAAATGGACGATGCCTATTCCACCGGTAGTAGTATTATGCCCCAGAAGAAAAACCCGGATGTAGCAGAGCTGATACGTGGAAAAAGCGGCAGAGTATTCGGCGACCTGATGGGTCTTCTGACCATGATGAAAGGGCTTCCTCTCGCCTACAATAAGGATATGCAAGAGGACAAGGAGCAGATTTTTGATGCCGTGGATACGGTACTGTTATGTCTGCCTGTCTTCAACAACATGATCGCCACCATGAAGATCCGGAAGGATGCGATGTATCAAGGTGCAGGCGGCGGCTTTACCAACGCCACCGATGCGGCGGACTATCTCGTGAAAAAAGGACTTCCCTTTCGGGAAGCACACGAAATTCTGGGTAAGCTTGTCTTTTATTGCATCGGCAAAAATTGCACACTGGATGCACTTGCACTTGCGGAATACAAGCAATTCTCTCCTGTATTTGATGAGGATGTTTTTGCAGCCATTCGCCTGGAAGCCTGCGTTGCTGAACGGTCCTTACCCGGTGGGCCGGCGGAAAAAGCCGTACTTTCTTCCATCGAGAAATGCGAACGTTTTACGGAAAGCTTCTCACTTTAAAATTGTAACGTTAAAAGGCAGAAACGGAAAATCCCGTTTCTGCCCTTTTTTAATTGATCACCGCTCATTATTTGCTGTGCATTTCAAAATTTTCTCTGCCTTTTTTATAAATATCGCAAATCAGCTTTTGAATCTTCAAGGCTTCCCTACCGGTGATTAGCGGTTCTGTGTCATTTTCAACTGCATGGTAGAAATCCGCCACTTCACGAACATGCTGTACACCCCAATAATCCTTTCCGCCTTCCAGCTTAATACCGGATTCCTTTGTGGATTTTCCAGTGATCCGTTCGCCGTTATTCATGAGAATTTCTGCATTATCATAATCCATGCTTACTCTTCCGTTTTCGCATAAAAGTCTGATTTCAATCGGTTCGTTATGGCCATAATTATTCATGGTCCAAAAGCCCAGCGTTGCACCGCCTTTATAAGTTATAAAGCCTTCTGCCGTATCGTCTACTTCCATGATGGAATGACCACGGTTAGATAGATGTGCCTGCACGCTTACAATTTCATCATCGATAAACCAGTTCGCAAGGTCCAGGGAATGGATGGCCTGGTCGATGACAACGCCGCCGCCCTCTTTGTCCCAGGTGCCCTTCCAGTCGGAAAGGCTATAATATTCGTCAGGTCTCGCCCATGTGAGCACCACCCGGGCAGAAATAATTTTTCCCAGCGTCCCGTCTGCGAGCTTCTCCTTAACGAGTTGGGCCGCATCATTGAATCTGCACTGGAAAATGATGCCGTATTTCACACCCATTTTCTCTGCCAATTCCACATTCTCCAGCCCATCTTCGTACCGAATGCTCATGGGCTTTTCGCAAAGCACATGCACGCCGGCTTCAATAGCATACTTAGAGATAATGGGATGCAGATAGTGGGGTACACAGATATGCACCACATCCAATATATCTTTGCTAATCATTTCCTTATAATCATAATAAGCCTTACAATTATATTTTTCCGCGGCTGCATCGGCCCTGTCCTTCTTCACATCGCACACACCGACAATCTGTGCATTATCCAGAAAATCCGCACTGATTGCGTGCATCGGAAAAATGGTGCCGCAGCCCACAATACCTACTCTGAGCATTTTTAATTCCCCCATATTCTTATCCATGAATTTCGCATTGATTATAGCAGATTCCAAAGAAAGAATCAAGCCTTTTCTGCTTTTCTCAAAACTTTTTACTTTGAAACGATGCAAATTGCGTGTACGCAAGGCGTATTGGCAGTGAAACGATCAAACCGTATCCGAATGGCGGACTTATCGGAGCAATACGGAATGGAAACCTCTTTTGTTTTCCCGCCGGTCTTTTCCCGGAAAGTGTATTCCGTTCCGTCTACATCCACTTTAATATCAATATCCTCACAAAGATGCGTGCCTAAAGTAAGCTTAATGATATTTTCAACATTGGGCTTTACCTTCACCTCATAGCTAAACCAGCCGTGGGTATTGACTGTGCTCCAGCTTGTGCCGCGACCTGTGCCGGGAATACGGTAAAGGCTGTCGCCGCTTACAAATGTGTCACTGAAATTTACTTCCTTCTGCAGTCGGTGTCCTTCATATCCGCCACCGCACACTACATAATCCACAAGGTTTTCTTCTTTTTCCAGACGCTCTGTCTGTATTTTCTCTGCACGGAAGCTTTCTTTGATCTCCCGGACGAGATTTTCCACATAATCAAAATGTTCTGCCTTATCATATACTGTGCCGGCCTGGCAGTAGAAGTCTTTACCCAAAGATGCTATGGCCTCCCGGTTAATTTCTTGCAGGGCAACAAGTGCCTCTTCCATACGCTCGGCGTATGCTTCATCTCGCTTTTCAAAGTACTTGGTGTAGTTTAAGAACACCTTTGTCATGGAATCCCAAAGCCGTGCAACATATTTCAGGTTAGCAAACTGCAAATGCAGTTTTCCAAAGGCATCCGGCTCCATTCGATCCTGTAGGGAAAGAAGCTGTGCATATGCAGCTTCCGCTGTTTCCACAGCATGTTTCTTTTCTTCCAGAACGCTTTCCAGGCTTCCCCGATCCCAACCAATGGGAATAAACCATTCATTGGATGCAATATCGTAATTATCCTTCATCATTTCAAAATAGAAATGGTTTTTGGAGTGATTCAGGCGTGGAAATGCACTTAATTCGCTGTAATAATAACCCTTGAGCCAGATAATCTCGCGAAGCATCTGTTCCGTGGGCTCCATAAGTGCCCGCACCTCGCTCCCAAGACCGGGATAATTCTTTTCAAAAAATGCGTCTATCGCGGCATCGACATCTTTGCCATGCATACATGCCAGCATAATGTCGAGATTAACCTCGTTTGCTGTGCCGAAGGGATGTCTTCCCGCACGGTCAATACGGTTCACATAGCCGGCTGGCTTAAAGCTTTCACAATAGGTAAACTTATCAATAATGTGCTGGCGGAGCATCAGCGGCAGGCGACCCTTACCGAAAAATTCGCCGAAAATATCGGTTTCCACGAACAGCGGATTCTTTTTAATTTTATTATAAAACTTATTGTGGGGCAGACAAAGACTCCAGTCAAACTGGGTCCATTTATCCATGATAAGCAGGTCGGTAGAAATACTCTCATATGCTGCCATCATCATTTCATAATCTTCTTCCAAGCTTGCAAAGGGACGGACAATCAGCTCCTTACCAAGACGCTTGCAGGTGTCAAACAAAATCTGTGTAACGTATTTGACACGCCCCACCTTGTCCAGCTTCTGGTTCTTCAGGCGAAGAAGCGGCACTTTTGTTTCATGCAGTGTAAGAATAATACCGTCCATATACGGATAGGCCGCAAAAAAGTCCTCTATCCGATTTTCCAGAAAATCACGAACCAACGGATGGGTGACTTCGATATCATTATCACTGTTTAAAATTTCCGGGTAGGCTTCCGAAAACCCATCCGGCAAATCCAGCTCATGATGCCACATGTACATGCGGATGCCGGCCTCGCTTGCACGCTTACAGCCGATATTCAGATGCTCCAGGCACAAATTCATGTATTCCTGAGGCTTAGACTCGTTGAACTGACTATATTTACGATACGGGGTCATCCCGTCGATATTTCCTTTTATGTAATCATGAATCGGCCCGATAAATTGAATATGCGTGATTCCGTTTTGAATCGCATAATCCACCGTGTATAAAAAATATTCCGGATCTAAATCCACCGGGTTACAGACGGATATGCCGCGAATCATATCTCTTCCTTTGTTCTCACTCATGTAGCAATCCTCCAAACAAAATTATTTTATATTAGTATACCATACTTTCAATTCCTTTACAAGGAAAATTTTACTTTTTCCCCTTCTTTTGAAATAACAAGTTGTAAAAAATTTTTTAAAAAATACTTGCATTTTCCGGCCGGCTATGCTATAATAACATCAATTCTTCGGAGGCATAGCTCAGCTGGTTAGAGCGCTCGCTTCACATGCGAGAGGTCGTAGGTTCAAGTCCTACTGTCTCTACCAGAAAAGGGCACCAATTTTGGTATCAAAATTGGTGCCCTTTTCGACGAAATACGCCTTGCGACGTTTGAAATCTTGCTTTGCAATTTGTCAGAAATTATTTCACATCCACGAGGTTGCTCTTTCACTTATAGATGTTTTTCATTCACGTCGAAACACTTTACTCTGTATAAACCAAGGCATACTGTTCCCCATCCGCAATGACAGTGCCATCTACGCCGGTCTGCATATATTCGCCGTTTTTCGTGAGGGACCAATACCGCTGATTGGAGTTATAGTCAGCTGTAATGCCGTTGACGACTTTTACATACAGTCCATATGCACCTTCCTCGCCCGAAATCAGGCCATGCTCCAAAAGGGCTTCGCCAAGCGTTTCTTTATCTGTATTAATTTTGAAGGTGACAGCCTTATCCTCCACCTGCACATCAACCAGTACGGTTTTGCTGCCGGTACCAAATTCAGCATCCTCCTTATAGGTCGCACTGCTCCACGGGTCATTCGGTGTACGGTTACATGCAGAACATGCCACGAGGAGAATTACCGCCAGTATAAGGCATACTATCCGTGTTCTTTTCATTGTACGTCTCCCCTGTATCCGCTTACAGATTATAATATTTATCAAACTCAGCAGGATGCGGAATTGCGGCAAGCTCGCTGAGCTCCTTCCGCTTTGATGCAATGAAATTCCGAAGCAGTTCTTCCGGGAATACACCACCTGCGGTCAAATAATCATGATCTGCCTCAAGAGCATTCAGTGCTTCATCAAGAGATGTGGGCAGATGCTTCAGCTTCGCCTTTTCCTCATCCGAAAGGTGGTAAAGGTTCACATCATACGGTCCCCAGCCGTTTTCATGGGGATCAATCTTGTTTTTAATACCGTCAATACCAGCCATGAGAATTGCCGCATAGCAGAAATAGGGGTTGCACGTGGCATCGGGATTTCTGAGCTCAAACCGTCTGAGAGAAGGATCCTTTGCATATGCCGGAATACGGATTACGGCACTGCGGTTTGACGTAGCATAACCCACCGTAACCGGTGCTTCAAAACCGGGCACAAGACGTTTAAAGGAGTTTGTGCTGGGATTCGTCAATGCACAGAGGGATGCAATATGCTTTAAAAGCCCGCCCATAAAGTAATGGGCCTCTCGGCTCAGATTAGAATAGCCGTTGTCATCAGAGAACACGGGTTCACCGTCTTTTAAAAGGAGCATATGTACGTGCATTCCGCTACCTGCCTCGCCCATTACCGGCTTGGGCATAAAGGTGGCAGACATCCCGTATTTTCTCGCCGTATTATGGATAATATATTTAATCATCATTGTGGCATCCGCCATTTTGGACATCTGCCCAAGCTCCGGTTCAATTTCAAACTGACCGCCTGCTCCCACCTCGGGATGATGATAATTGAGTGCGATACCCGCTTCATCAATCAGCATACACATCTCACTGCGTGCCTCATAGGATACGTCAAAGGGTTTGGCGATATGGTAGTTTTTCTGCTTGGCAACCACATTACCGAGACCTTCTGCACCACTGTTCCAATGTGCCTGACTTGCATCCAAGGAAACGCCAATGCTTTCCGGCTTTACTTCCCAACCGATTTGATCAAAAAGATAAAACTCAAATTCCGGGAGGATCAGCATGGTGTCCGCAATGCCGCTGTCCTTAAGATATTTTTCGGCTGCCAGAACAATATTTCTCGGATACTGTGCCAGCGGTCTGTTTTCCGGATTATCAATAATCATTGCATTTCCCGTCATGGACAGGGTAGGAATTTCGCAGAAAGGGTCAATCGTTGCCGTATCCGGATCAGGGATAAAGACCATGTCGCTTTTTTCTACCACGGCATAGCCATAGTTTGAAGCATCAAAGCCAATACCGTTCTTCATTGTTTTTTCCGAAAAATTCTTCGCCGGAATCGTGACGTGGCGAAACTGTCCGTTGATGTCAACCATTTTAAAGTCTACCATTTTAATGTCTTTTTCTTTGATAATCTGCAGGATATCTTTCACTGTTTTATGCATTATATTCGCTCCTTTTCTATTGTTACATTTTACCAATACGTTTATTATAGTACGAAATGACGCCTTTGTCAACTGAAAATATTCGTTCTTTTTACGTATGCTTTACGGAATGAAATTTCCGCACGCCGTATTATACTCTAATAGCAGTTTCCAAGGCAAGCTGAATCATTTCACCGAAGGAGGTTTGTCTTTCTTCCGCGGAAATCTCCTCTCCCGTCACGATGTGGTCAGATACTGTGCAAATGCAAAGTGCATTCTTCCGAAGGCGTGCCGCATTCATATAAAGGGCGGCGCTCTCCATTTCCACGGCCATAATGCCCATTTTGCTCCAGCGTGCATTTGCCGTTTCGTCGTCCCGGTAGAAAATATCAGAGGAAAGAAGATTCCCCACATGGTAGGTTGCCTGCACGTCTTTGGCACACGCCACACATTTTTCCAAAAGCGAATAACTGCAAATCGGTGCGAAAGTGCCCGGCAAATTGAAGTTTGCGGCAAAGCCAGAATCGGTAGAAGCCCCCATTCCGATTACAATGTCACGGACATGGATATCAGTGCTCAGTGCACCTGCCGATCCGACACGGATAATGTTTTCTACCCCGAAAACACTGAAAAGCTCATGGGAGTAAATCCCTATGGACGGCATACCCATACCGCTTGCCATCACCGACACCCGTTTTCCCTGATAGGTTCCTGTGTAGCCCTGGACACCCCGTACATTATTGACAAGCTTTGGGTCCGTCAGATAATTCTCCGCAATGAACTTTGACCGCAAAGGATCACCCGGCATCAGTACAGTGGGTGCAAAATCACCGGGCTCTGCATTGATATGTGCTGTGGGATATTGTTTCATATTTTTTCTCCTATCTGAAATTTATAGTCTTACAGTAAGTCTTTCAACACTTCCCGGCCACCCTGAATGATTGTCTCTGCCACACCCGAACGAAACACCGACGACCGAGCCTCATATCCGCCCTCATCATACGCTGATTGTACCGGGAAGTATCCTTCGTCACCATTGACAAGTGCACAGGGCATAATCACGGAAAACCCGTCTGTTTCTTTGATTTGTACCCCGATTTCCGTAAAAGGCTCTCCCGGGATTCCCACTAGGGCTACACTGCCGATTCTAACCCCCATAAGGTCGAACCGGAAGTATTCCGGACCGTTTTCCAAGTTACACATTCTAACAGCTTCCGCCACAACAGTCGTCAGTTCCATGCCTTCATAAGGAATTTCTGCATCCCGACCTGCATCATGCAGATCCCTGTATTTATGTGCCAGCGGCAAATCTTCTGCCGAAGGAATATTTGCCGGAATCTTGATCTCTTTATGCAGTGCCTCAATGCTGTCCACATCTATATAATGCACTTTGTCATAAACCTGAAGCACAGTTCCTGCCAGGGCACGCCCCACAAACCTTGCCATACCCGGGCTTTTCATTTCATTATCAAAGCTTATCCGGGTATCATTCATGTCGCCGCCGGAAGGATGCACATTGGTGCTGCCCACATCCCCCTGTGCACCGATCAATACCATGCATTCGACCCCATCCAGTGTTTTCCTAACCGTTTTGCGAAGCCAGCCCGGCCAGTCTGCAGAAATCAGCTCGCCACCAATGGTGTCGGCATGAAGACCGTAATTTAAAAGAACAATACTTTCTGCACCTTCTCGGTCAAAGCGAAGCACATTCACTCTCTGATCCAACGTACCCAAAGGATAGTCAATTCCAGGATCATTAATAGGCGGACAGGTCATTGTGGAGCCGTCCTTCATTTTGTATCTGCGTATATAGGCAATGCGTTCCGGTGCCTGCCCCACCGCATATCCCATCCGTGCCGGTTTTCTGTCTGCCAGAGCCAGCTTCGCCGCATCCACCACGGGCCGACAGAAAAAAGCTCTGTATACATTGATGGGTTCCTCATCCGCATCAAACATATCCATTTTTCTTAAAAACGGGCTTGTATGCGAATGTGTAGCCGAAATAAATACGCAGTCCTTTGAAACGCCTGTTTCTCTTTCAATATCCTCACTGATTTTTTTTGCAATTTCTGCGGCAACTGCACCCGTGTCCACACTGAGTAAAATAACCTTTCTTTCACCGCAGAAAAGTGCCAATGCAGACGCTTCGAGATCGTCAAGAAAGCCCTTAGCATACCTGGGAACGTAATACCCGTAAATTCCAATGCCGAGGGCAGGATTTATATTCACTTTTGCGTATCCGACTTCCAGCTTATTCATATTATTTTCTCCTCCTAAAATCTGCAAAGCTCACCGCCGAGCATTACATTTTTAACGTTGAACATATGATCTACAAATACAAGGTCTGCTTTTTTGCCTTGTTCTATAGAGCCGATTTCGTTATCCCAGCCCAGCACCTTTGCCGGGTTTGTGGAAGCCATAACAAATGCCTGTGCGATTCCGCAATTTGTATGCGACATAATATTGCGGCACGCCTGGTCCATCGTCAGCTTACTTCCGGCAAGTTGGCCTATGTCGTCAAAGGCAAGGTCACGAATATGCTCCATGCCTTTTGGAGCCGAATGGGATTCATCCCAGCTGGAATCCGAAATCAGGACAATCTTATTGATTCCCTTAATGTTCACAAGCATACGCTGAAGGTCTGTATGTACATGTATACCGCCGGAATCGCTGATCAGCTCACAAAAGATATCCTGCTCCTTAAAACAGTATTCATCCGGCCCGTACCCTCTTGTCCCTGCCGGCGTCTCCAGCCGTCCCGTGGCACACATGGAATGGGTTTGTAACGTCGGACGGTATTTCCCCAAAGCGCGTATTTCCCGGGGCGTGGCTTCACTATGTCCTACCGCAAAAATCGCAGACGGATTTACCTTGCGGGCATATTCCAAAAAGGGAACAATACCTTCTCTTTCCGGTGCAATCGTCCAAACGCACGCATCCTCTCCCGCCGCATCCACAAGCATCCGGAACCTATCCGGATCAATGTTGCCACGCCAGGGATTCAGATGAGAAAATGCCCCATACTTCACATTAATATATGGCCCTTCCAGGTAGAGACCTTTAACGGTTTTCGTCCTTTTCATAGCCGCTCTCGCTTGCCGTATTGCATCCAGAAAAGTCTCAAAATCCAGATTATAGGGCGGTGTTGCCAGAAGCGTTGTTGTCCCATGCTTTAAAAAGAATTCCGCCGTTTTTTCTGTATCAAAATACGTGGTGCCCCCTTGTGCTCCATGCACATGAATATCCACAAAACCAGGGCCCACGTAGGCACCTTGTGCATCAATAATTTCAGCATCTTCCTCGAAGGATGCCTCTGCTTCATTTCTGATTTCTGTGATGGTATCGCCATTTATTAAAAGGCTTCCGTTCCAAAGGATCCCGTTTTCCAACACCACGTTTGCATTTATAATTAATTTCCGCATTTTCCTCCCCTTCTCCCCTATGTGCTTATCGAACCATAACAGATACGCCGTCCGGTATGGCTGTTATCTTAATTTTATCTTTACGCAAAAGTGCTTTTGCCTTCTCGATAGCCTCTTCGATTGAATGTGCCGGAATCATATGCATTTTTTCCACCTGCTCGTCCGGCATTTCGGAAATATAGATTACGCTTGCATGCATGAGTATCCTGAGTAGAATCTGGGTCTGCCATTGATCGGGAACGGTTTCTCTTCGACCTCGCTTCAAGAAAATATCCATTGTTTTATAAATATCAGCTTCATCTGCTAACTGGTGATAAAAATGGTCGCCGCCAATACCGTCGTTCGATGCCGCCAGCATAATAATCACGCCACCTTTTTTCACCGTGGCTTCCGCCGCCGTCATACCTTTTACCGCCTGGTATACATTCTGATCCAGCGGATACCCGCCGTTTGTCGAGATTACCACATCGGCAAGCTGTGCTTGAACGCCGCAGAGAGAAGACAAAAATTCAACACCTTTCTCGTGTGCCTTTTCCGGATCGCCTGCTACGGCATAAATAACTTCTTTTTCTGCATTTAAAACAACATTAACGATAAACGCAAGCTTTGCCGTTTTTGCCGCCCACAGCATATCCTTATGGATAGGGTTGTTTTCGAGTATTCCGGTTCGGGCGTTTTCATTATGGATAAACTCGGCACAGTGATTCGCCAGCACCGTTGTTCGCCCTGCCACGCCGGGCAGTACGCTTTTCCTGCCGCCTGAGAAACCGGCGAAAAAGTGGGGCTCAATAAATCCTTCCGCTATAAGAAGGTCGGCATCATATGCAATGGTGTTGATTTCGCACGCACCACCGGAAGGCAAAGTTCCAATATTGACGAGTTTTTCCCGCTCATCGCAATCGTGAATATAGATTTTTTCGTTTTCGACTATCTCTTCTCCAAACTTACCGATCAACTCCTCCTTAGTTGTTCCCCGGTGACAACCCGTTGCAATCAAAATGGTAATATCCGCATCCGGATTCCCTTTTCTTATTTCCCGGAGCAATACAGGCATGATAATCTTACTCGGAACAGGACGTGTATGGTCGCTTGCAATAATAACAACCTTTTTCTTATCCTTTGCAAGTGCACATAGTTTTGGTGTAGCTATAGGATTCTCCATAGCCATTTCAACCAGGTCCTTGCCCGAAAACGAAGGGCTGTATGCTTCAATAGAGGATGTAAGAATACCTGCAAGCGCTTCATCTTCAAATTTGTGATGCATCTTTGTTTTTCCGTAAGGGAATTCTACCTCTTTCATTTTCTCGCCTCTTTCATGATTAACTGACAGTTACGGATGTAAACTCTTACACTTTCTGTATTTGTATTATACCATAAATACATATAAAAAACAAGACTCTGAGGTTAGAAATTCTTTTTTGTAATGCGCCGTATTTTCATTCAAAAGACGAAAAGCAGTGTTTTTCAATTCAAGAAAAGCTTTAGTTCTTTCATTCGCCACCGGCGTACTCGTAAAAAGGAGAAACAGTGAATTAAGTGACAGATTTTTTGCGTATAAAAATCGAAACAAGCGAAACTTGTCCCGATTTGGAAGATCTGAATGATTTAGATACCATATAAAACTAACTTCTTCCATATTCACTATTACCTCCCAAAAATCCGTACACCAATGAATCTTAGGGAATAGTGAAGAGTGGATAGGTAATAAGTAAAAATCCGCACACTATCGTGTACGGATTTTTGGTGACCCATCGGAGATTCGAACTCCGGACACCTTGATTAAAAGTCAAGTGCTCTGCCAACTGAGCTAATGGGTCATATGGCTGGGCTGGCTGGACTCGAACCAACGAATGCAGGAGTCAAAGTCCTGTGCCTTACCGACTTGGCTACAGCCCAATAGTGGGGTGGATAGTCGGATTCGAACCGAC
>SVJY01000048.1 GCA_015068765.1 Oscillospiraceae bacterium | reverse complement strand
AAATTATGGCAGGCTGTTATATGTGGGATTACGGCAACCATAAGGAAATGCCGGCAGAGCTTATGCAGCTACAGCTGGATACATATTACAAATGGCTGAAAGAAGGAAAAATTGAGGGTGTGATTTACTGCTCAAACTTTTTTGTTTACAAACAGAAAGCGGCATACGATATGGCGAGGGCATGGATTCGTGAGCATGGCGATGAAGAAATATAAAGGAGTGATTTGATGATACCTACAGTTTTAGGCATGATTTCCAGAGAGGAAATCGGCGTTGCCACAACGCACGAGCATATTTTTATTGACTTAACAGGATTTTTCACCGAACACCCGGTGCGTGGTGTGGTAGATCCGAAAACCGCAAAGGTTTGCATTGAAAATCTGGGCGTTTTAAATCGGGACCCGTATGCACTTCGGGATAACCTTCTGATGATGGATCCTAAGGTGCAGAAAAAAGAACTTCTGTATTTTAAAAATGCAGGCGGACAAACGATTGTAGATGCAACAACCATCGGGATTCATCGTAGCCCGGAACTCCTTCGCCGGATGTCAGAAGAAACGGGTCTGCATGTCATTGCAGGCACAGGCTACTACGTTGGCGGTACGCATTCTGATTTTGTTCGGTCGGCCGATGTGGATACACTGGCTGAAAAAATGGTGCAGGAGCTTACTGTTGGTATGGACGGAACGGATATCCGTGCCGGTATCATTGGCGAAATCGGTATCAGTGAAATTTTCGACGATTCGGAACGGAAGGTTCTTCGTGCAGCTGCCCGTGCACAGAAAAAAACGGGTGCAGGTCTTATGATTCACATTAACCCCTGGACGGTTAACGGTCTAGAGGCGACGAATATTGCTCTTTCGGAAGGTGTAGCACCTGACCGTATTGCCATTTGCCATATCGATGTGGAAAACAGGGAGGACTATATTTTCCGGCTTTTGGATATGGGTGTTTATGTGGAGTTTGATAATTTCGGCAAGGAATATTATGTTGACCGGGATGTGCGAAACTCCGGATACGGTTTATTTGTCCGGGATACGGACCGTGTTGCTCTTTTGAAGAAGATGATTGAAAGAGGCTATAAAAAGCAGGTGCTGCTCAGCTGTGATGTATGCCTCAAGACCTTACTACATACCTACGGCGGCTGGGGATATGACCATCTTCTGACAAATGTTTTACCGATGATGGAAGATGCCGGCATCCGGATGCAGGACGTTCGCAGCATGCTTGTGGACAATGCGGCAGACTTTTTGGACTGGAGATAAGAAATAAGGAGGCAATATAAATGACAAGGATACCAAATAGTGAATTTAAAGAAAGAATTGTAAAATTACAGGCGGTTATGGCAAAAGAAGGCTATGACATTGTAATGGCATACGGTAATGAAGCAGAACCGCAATTTGTGCGTTACCTTTCCGATTACTGGCCGTCCTTTGAAACGGCAGGCGTTCTTGTGCCGATAGAAGGCGATCCACTCCTTTTGATCGGACCGGAAAGCTATACGTATGCAAAAGATCGCTCCCGTATCCCCGAAATCCGTCTTCTGAAAGCATTCAGAGAATCCTCTGAGCCTGAGTATCCCGGCAAAAAGCTGGATACCTTCCGGGATGTGATTGATGAAGTGCTTGGCGGTAGACCGGTTAAAAAATTCGGCGTTGCCGGACTTAGTCTCGTCACCATCGGCGTGTACGATGCACTCACCGAAGCACTGGGCGATATCCCTGTTACAAAAGCAGATGATCTTGTGATGGGCATTCGTATGATTAAAACAGAAAACGAACTGATCTGTATGCGTGAAGCGGCAGAAATCACAAGAAAATCCTTTGATTATGTTTTGGAAAATATTCGTCCGGGAATGACGGAAACACAGGTAGTAGGTCTTGCACTCAGTAAAATGCATGAGCTCGGGGCGGAACGGGAAAGTTATCCCCACTGGGTGCTTACAGGAGAGGGAAGCAATCAGGCAATCAGCCGTCCCCGCCAGAAGGTGATTTCTCCCGGTGATATGACGATGATTCAGATTGGTGCACGTGTGGAAGGATATGCCTCCTCCATTGGTCGTCCAGTGGTATTCGGAAAAGCAACAGCGGAGCAAAAAGCAATTATTGAAGCCGGTTATACAGGACAAAACGCTGTCTTGGCCTATATTCGGGCCGGACTTTGTGCCGGCGATGTGGCTCGTCACTACGAAAAGGCCCTGGAAGCAATTGGGTTTGGCGATCATCTTTTATACGGTCCTTGTCACGGTAACGGCATGATGGAAGGAGAAGCACCGTGGATTGAAAATAACTCTACTTGGATTTTGCAGGAAAATATGACCTTCTGTCTGGATGTATTCCTTGGTAATAACCGGACAAAGACGGGTCTACGAATGGAAGATGTGATTCGGATTACGAAGGACGGCACCGAAAATCTGACTCATTTTCCGCAAAAGATTTTTGAGCTGTAATAAATATAACAAAAAAGCCCGGAATTTCTGGGCTTTTTCTCATTTTTAATTTGACAGAACCGGAAATCTATGATATAATACTTCGGATAAATTAATGCGTATCTTTAATAGAAATCCGAAAGGAAGAAACTGTTTGGTCAAAGTGTTCGTAACTGATATCGCATCGCTTGCCGATCCTTCTGAAAATCTTGCACTTATCGATCGTTTGCCGACGTATAGAAAAGAAAAAATCTTATCCTTAAAGAAGGAAGCGGATAGAAAACAAAGTCTTGGTGCAGGTCTTTTGCTTCGATATGCACTAAACAAGCACGGGTTTTCTGATGCGGATGTTTTTGTCGGTGACAACGGGAAACCGATATGTCCGGGAGTGGGATTTAATCTTTCGCATTCCTTCGATAAGATACTTTGTGCTGTCGGGCAAGGGGATTTAGGTTGTGATGTGGAAAAAATCCGCCATGCACCACGAAGACGAATCCGTCGGTTTTTTAGTTTACCGGAACTAGAGTATCTATCGTGCACCTCGGAATGGGATAGGACATTTTTTCAGCTTTGGACGGCTAAGGAAAGCTATCTGAAAATGACAGGGGAAGGGCTTCGCAAAGCACCCACAAGCTTTTCTGTCCTTGCCAAAGATGTATCCTTGCCTTGTATATTTCAAAAATTTGAAGATGATGGATATATTTTTTCCGTTTGTGCAATGGAAGAAATTGAAAATAGGCTGATTTATGTTTCGGATGACGAACTTTTTACATAGAAAATATGCGATATATACTACTGAAAGATATGAAAATGAGGATGCAGTATGAAACGACTTGTAATCGGTATATTGGCACACGTAGATGCAGGGAAAACAACCTTGTCGGAAGGGCTGTTATACCAGACAGGTGCAATACGGAGCCTCGGTCGGGTAGATCACGGGGACGCTTTTCTGGATACGGATAAAATTGAGCGGGAGCGTGGCATTACCATTTTCTCGAAACAGGCGATGCTTGAAACGGATACAGTATCCTTTACACTTCTTGATACACCCGGACATGTGGATTTTTCTGCTGAAATGGAACGGTCACTTCGTGTCCTTGACTATGCGATTTTAGTCATAAGCGGGGCGGACGGGGTGCAAAGTCATACGGAAACACTGTGGAAAATGCTCCGGCATTACGATGTACCCACTTTTATTTTTGTGAATAAAATGGACTTACCCACTGCAGATGCGGACGAGATTTATAAAGCCCTTTGCCTGCGGCTGGACAGCGGCTGTGTTTCTTTTGCAAAGGGTGACGAGACCTTCTATGAAAATGTGGCAATACAGAGCGATAGGCTTTTAAACCAATATTTGACAGAAGGAGATATTCCGGAGGAAGAGATTGTAAATGCGATTGCCGCCCGTCAGGTGTTCCCGGTCTATTTTGGCTCCGCACTCAAAAATATAGGTATAGCAGAATTTTGGGAGGGTTTTTGTCGTTACACGGCAGAGAAAAAGTATCCAAAAGATTTTGGAGCAAAGGTATTTAAAATCGCTGAAGACGAAAAGGGACAGCGAATTTGCTATATGAAAATTACCGGCGGCAGTCTTTCGGTGAAATCTGTTTTGGAGGGGAAGGATTGGAGCCGGAAAATCAATGAACTTCGCATATACTCCGGCATGAAATTTACATCTGTACCCGAAGCGTTCGCCGGTAGTGTTTGTACCGTACCCGGTCTTGATAAAGCCTATCCGGGGGAAGGACTTGGCTTTGAGCAGGAGGAGACAGCGCTCCTATCTGAACCGGTGCTCTCTTACGGCGTCGTGCTTCCGGAAGGCACGGATGTCCTTTCTGCTCTTGCTGTTTTCCGAAAAATTGAAGCGGAAGAAACCCAATTACACGTTTTATGGAATGAACTTCTTGCCAAAATAGATGTACAAGTTATGGGAGAGGTACAGCTGGAAGTTTTAAAGGAAATATTGGAAACCCGGTTTGGTCTCGCTGTATCTTTTACAAGCGGCAGTATTATTTATAAAGAAACCATCCGAAATACAGTGGAAGGCGTGGGGCATTTTGAACCACTTCGCCACTATGCAGAGGTACATCTGCTTTTAGAGCCGGGAAAAAGAGGAAGCGGTGTTATCTATGGTGTCCGTTGTCCGGAAGATAGTCTGGCAAAAAATTGGCAACGATTGATTCTGAGCCATTTGGAAGAAAAAACGCACCTTGGTGTACTGACCGGTGCACCCATAACGGATATTAAAATCACTCTGATTGCAGGAAAAGCACACGTAAAGCATACAGAAGGCGGCGATTTCAGACAGGCGACGTATCGTGCAGTGCGACAGGGGCTTATGCAGGCGGAAAGTGTATTATTGGAGCCGTGGTATAACTTCACACTGGAGCTTCCTAAGGAGGCAGTAGGACGGGCATTAACAGACCTTGAACGAATGGGTGCGACTTTCTCTTCCCCGGAGGTGGGGGAAATCACAACGGTAATCCGTGGACGGGCCCCTGTTTCCAAAATACGGGAATACCATACCGCCGTACTTAGCTTTACCCACGGAATGGGACGGCTTTTCTGTACCTATGACGGGTATGATGTCTGCACGGATGCCAGTGCAGTAATCGCAGCGTCCGGCTATAATCCGGAGGCAGATATTGCCAATACGCCGGATTCGGTTTTCTGTTCGCATGGTGCCGGCACGCTTGTAAAATGGGACGAAGTATTCGGGTATATGCATATCCCCACACTGGAAAAACAAAAGGAAGAGGCGGCAATACCCATCGAGGCGGTCCGTTATCGTCGGATGGTGGAAGACGATGAAACCTTACTTGCTATCTATGAGAGGACTTACGGTAAAATTCAACGAAAAAACCCGGGGCATACCTTGCATACTCCACACCAGACAAAAGAATTTAAAGCAAAGCCTGTTCCCGTAGGACCCACCTATCTTTTGGTAGACGGATATAATATTATTTTTGCATGGGACGTCTTATCCCGAATTGCGGAAGAGAATCTTGAAGCGGCAAGAGAACTTCTGATTCGTCGTCTTTGTAATTATCAGGCGTTACGGCAAAGCAATCTGATTTTAGTTTTTGATGCGTACAGGGTCAAAGGCAATAACCGCGAAATAGAAGAAATTCACGGCATAAGTGTTGTTTATACGAAGGAAGCGGAAACAGCAGATGCCTATATTGAGAAAACGACAAAAGAGCTTGTAAAGCACTACCGTGTTCGTGTGGCGACCTCGGACAGACTGGAACAGATCATTGTGTTTGGACAAGGGGTACAGCGGGTTTCCGCATCGGAATTTCTTTCAGAAGTTGAAGCGGCAGAGAAAGAAATGCGTGACTTTATTGCAGAGCATAACAGATAATGCATAAAAATAATCAAAAAATGTATAAATATTCTTAAAAAACCCTTGACAAATGGGAGGGAAGCGTGTATAATATGCAAAAGAACGTGAAAATATGCATTTTGGAGAGGAACAAGAATGGCTAAAATATTTATCGATGGCAGTGCCGGCACAACCGGTTTGCGTATTTATGAAAGACTTTCAGAAAGAAAAGACATATCCCTGATTAAGCTTCGGGAAGAGGTGCGAAAGGATACGGCGGCACGGAAGGAAGCGATTAACAGTGCAGATGTGGTGTTTCTTTGTCTGCCGGATGCTGCGGCAATCGAAGCGGTCGGACTTTCGGAGAATCCTGACACGGTTATCATTGATACTTCAACAGCACATCGGACAAATCCGGACTGGACGTACGGTTTCGCAGAGCTTGGGGATGCGAGGAGAAAGATTGGATTGTCAAAATGGATTGCAAACCCCGGCTGTCATGCAAGCGGCTTTATCGCCTTGGTGTGGCCCTTAGTGAATGCCGGCATTCTTTCGCCGGATACGTACATAACCTGCTTTTCACTGACAGGATATTCCGGCGGCGGTAAAAAAATGATTGCTGAATACGAGGGGGCGGACAGAAATCCCCTTCTCTGTGCACCGCGTCAGTACGGTCTTACCCAGACGCATAAGCATTTACCGGAAATGAAGCAGCTTTGCGGTCTTACGAATACACCTGCCTTTTCGCCTATTGTGGCTGATTTTTACAGTGGCATGGAGGTATCCGTTCCTCTCTTTAAAAAAGATATTAACGGAAGCATTGCAGATGTTTCCGACCTGTATCGTGAGACATATCAAAACGGTTTGGTGCATTTTAATCCTGCGGCAGACGAAGCGGGCTTCCTTTCTGCGGCGGCATATGCCGGACGGGACGATATGGAAGTTTTTGTCACGGGAAACGAGGAAAGAATGATTCTTACAGCCCGGTTTGATAACTTAGGAAAAGGTGCATCGGGTGCGGCAATTCAGAATATGAACATTGTACTGGGCATACCGGAAAAAACCGGTCTTTGCGTGAAAGGAGAATAAAAAATGGAAATGATTCAAGGCGGTGTTTGTGCCGCAAAAGGATTTGTAGCCGGCGGCATTCACTGTGGTATCCGCAAGAACCGGACGAAAAAGGATCTGGCTCTTATTTATAGTGAAGTCCCCTGCACAGCAGCGGCAGTATATACGCAGAACCTTGTAAAAGGTGCTCCGCTTACTGTTACGAAGGCACATATTGCTGACGGCATGGCACAGGCTGTTATCTGTAACAGCGGAAACGCCAACACCTGTAATGCTGACGGCATTTTGATTGCAGAGAAAATGAGTATTGCAGCGGCAGAAGCACTGGGCATTACGCCGGACAGCATGATTGTGGCTTCTACCGGGGTTATCGGTCAGCCCTTGCCACTCGAACCGATTGTATCTGCTATTCCTGCCCTCGCCAACAGCTTGTCGCCAGACGGCAGTGCGGCGGCAGGTGAGGCAATTATGACAACCGACACAACGCTAAAGGAAATTGCTGTAGAATTTGTGGTGGGTGGAAAAACCTGTAAAATCGGCGGTATCGCAAAGGGAAGCGGTATGATTCATCCGAATATGGCCACTATGCTGGTCTTTATCACTACAGACGTTGCAATTTCAGCCCCCATGCTTCAGAAGGCTCTTTCCTCCGATATTCAAGAGACCTTTAATATGCTCAGCATTGACGGTGACACCTCTACAAACGATATGGTTACAGTGTTGGCAAACGGTCTTGCGGGAAATCCGGAAATTAAAGAGGACGACGAGGACTTCCGAACTTTTATGAAGGCTTTGAATACGGTTAACATTCACCTTTGTCGCATGATGGCAGGAGACGGGGAAGGTGCTACAAAGCTTTTGGAATGTAAGGTCTCCGGTGCTTCCGAGCTTGCGACGGCGAAAACCGTTTGTAAGAGCGTTATCTGCTCCAGCCTCCTGAAGGCGGCAATGTTTGGGGCTGATGCCAACTGGGGGCGTGTTCTTTGTGCGATTGGTTACAGCGGTGCAGATGTGGATGTTACAAAAGTGGATGTAGCGTTTCGCTCTGCCAAAGGCACAATC
>SVJY01000047.1 GCA_015068765.1 Oscillospiraceae bacterium | reverse complement strand
TATATTAAATTGCCAATAAAATGCCCGCTTGACGCGGGCGATGGTGGAGATAAGCGGGATCGAACCGCTGACCTCTTGAATGCCATTCAAGCGCTCTCCCAGCTGAGCTATACCCCCATGACCTTTCATAGTATACCATAAAACCATATACATGTCAAGAAAAAGTTTTTCTTTTTTTGAAAAATTTAAAAATTTAAAAAAATTTAAAAAAAATCTTGCATTATTAAGAAAGTTATAGTATAATATATCAGATTAAATACGCACGTCTGCTGAGGCGGTGCAGTTCCGCAAGGCGTAGCGCTGTAGAAGCAGGCGGAGGTATAAAACATTTTTTGGAGGTGCTGATTATGTCAGTAGTCGCAATGAAACAATTATTGGAAGCGGGCGTTCACTTTGGTCACCAGACCAGAAGATGGAACCCCAAAATGGCCGAGTATATTTTTACCGAAAGAAACGGTATCTATATCATCGACCTGCAGAAGACCGTAAAGAAGATTGAAGAAGCATACGCTTTTGTTCGCGATATCGCAGCAGAAGGCGGCGAAATCCTCTTTGTCGGCACAAAGAAACAGGCACAGGAATCTATCCGTGAAGAGGCAGAACGTGTTGGCATGCATTATGTGAATGCAAGATGGCTCGGCGGTATGATGACGAACTTCAAGACAATCAAGAAGAGAATTGAACGTCTGTATCAGCTGCACAAAATGGAAGAAGACGGCACATTTGATCTTCTCACCAAGAAAGAAGTTATGAAGCTGAGAGGCGAAATGGAAAAGCTGGAAAAATATCTGGGTGGTATTAAGGAAATGAAAAAGCTGCCCGGTGCTCTCTTTGTTGTTGACCCCAAGAAAGAGAAGATTGCTATTGCAGAAGCTAAGAAACTGAATATTCCTGTTGTTGCAATTGTTGATACCAACTGTGACCCGGAAGAAGTTGATTTTGCTATCCCCGGCAACGATGATGCAATTCGTGCCGTTAAGCTGATTGCTTCCGTTATTTCTAACGCTGTTCTGGAAGGCAAACAGGGTGAACAGATGACCCCTGCCGCTGAAGCAGAAGAGGAAGAAGTCGAGGAATAAAAGGAAAGGAAGAGAATGATGATTAGTGCAAGCGATGTAAAAGAGTTAAGAGAAAGAACCGGTTGCGGTATGATGGACTGCAAAAAGGCATTAACCGAAACCGGCGGCGATATGGATAAGGCGATTGAGTTCCTGCGTGAAAAGGGTCTTGCTGCAGCAGTGAAAAAGGCAGGCCGTATTGCATCCGAAGGTCTTGTAGACATTCTGGTAGAAGGTAACGTCGGTGCAATGGTAGAAGTAAACTCTGAAACAGACTTCGTAGCTAAGAACGCTGAATTCCAGCAGTTCGTAAAGGATGTTGCAAAGCAGGTTATTGCCACCAATCCCGCAGATGTTGAAGCACTTCTGGATTCCAAATTCGTAGATGGCGAAAATACAATCCGTGAAATGCTCACAGAAAAGATTGCTACCATTGGCGAAAACATGAACGTAAGACGTTTTGAACGCTTTGAAGGCAACGTAGTAGGTTATGTACACGGTGGTGGACGTATCGGCGTTATGGTTATGGCTGAAGGCGAGCTGTCCGGTGCTGCTTATGAGGCAGCCAGAGATGCCGCAATGCAGATTGCCGCAATCAATCCCATGTATCTGGATAAGGACGTTGTTCCTGCTGAAGATATCGAAAAGGAAAAGGCAATCATCATTGCCCAGATTAAAGAAGATCCCAAGAACGCAAACAAGCCTGAAAATATCATCGAGAAGATGGTTGGCGGTAAAATCAATAAGTTCTTTGAACAGAACTGCCTTATTCAGCAGGCATTCGTTAAGGATGACAGCATGAGCGTAGGAAAGTATCTGGAATCCAATGGCGTGAAGCTTGTGAAGTACACGCGCTTTGAAAAGGGCGAAGGCCTTGAAAAGAAGGTTGACGACTTCGCAGCAGAAGTTGCCAGCATGACGAAATAATCAAATCAAAAGCAAGAGCCGTTCGTTTTGAGCGGTTCTTTTTTACGTAAAAAATCCGCACATTACGTGCGGATTTAAGTTTAATATTGGCCCACAAGAGATGCTACATATTCCGAATAGGATGAGCGTGCCCGGAGTAACTGCTGCTTAATATTTTGCAGAGATTCGTCATAATAACCTTCAGAAATATCGACGGGCAAACCGCCACAGTTTTCCCAGATGAATTTTGCATCCTCCACCATAAGGCGTATACAGCCGTGGGAAGCAGGGTGCCCCAAATTATTATACGCACTTTGGCTTAACGATTGGACGCCATACGTATTGAATGTGACGCTGTGGAAGCATATATCCCCGAAAAGCTGGGTGCAGTAAAGAATCCAGCAATCATGCAGCTTGAAATAATACCATGGGTTTCCGGCAGCCGCATAGGTGAGCGGTCTTGCGTAAAAGGTTCCGTTTGGCGTAAGTGCTGTGGGGTTACCGGTACTGCAAAGGAAATATTTCATCGGTTTTGTGTAGCCTACGTCGTTCGTGCCGTACACAGTGACCATCTGCATGGCCTTATTCACTTCAATGCGGTTTAAGGTATATGCCTGTGCCGGATGCGTCAAAGAAAGCTGGCCGGGTGCATATTCGGGGGTGGTTGAGAAAGAACCGACATACCCGAGTACGGATGCATATGGCTCGGCAGGAATCATGACAGCACCGGACAAAGCCGAAATGTATGCTGCCGGATTGGGATAGGGAAGCGTATCGACAAACATGACCGACGTATCCAGCCCTTGCCATACTTCCCGACCGTTATGGGCGAGATAGATGGAAGAATCTGCAGGGTTATATGCGATATTGCATTTAAAAATAGCACTGAAATCTTCAACGGCGATAAACAAATTATTGTTTTCATCCCGCTCCGTTTTGTAGGAGGTCTCATACCATATATCATCTAAAATGTACCAGTTTGAATCCGCGTGCAGAATAACCGACCAGCCACTTTCGTATATTTTTGTGGCTGCCGATGCAGGTACAGCGGCAAACAGTAGCAGAAAAACCAGAAGTAAAGAACCAATTCTTTTCAAGAATAACCACTCCTAAAAATTATTTAGAATAATTATACAGTGATTTTTCACTGCTGTCAATAAAAAAGAAAAGATAAGCCTTTTTTTTAACAATAATGTAATATTTAGAAATAAATCTGTTGACAAGCTGGGATTTCCTATGTATAATATAAAGGTAAAGAAATAATTTATGAAACCAAAAAGGCGGTAGATATTTTGTTAATAAAACCTTTCTTAACTGCTTCGGCATTATGCTCACGCAGGGCGGAATATATGACCGATAATTTTTATTTAAACAGTTCCCTTCCTTCCGGGGGAGCAGTGCCGAATAACAAGCCCTTTTCCAAGGATTTGCGTTCCCGTCTCGGCGTTTTTGCGATAAGTGACGGGTTTGGTCTTGCGGGCGAGTCCACAGATGCGGCACATAAGGTACTGTCCCTTATCAAAAAATACCATGAAAAAATGGGAACAGTAACAGTGGAAGCGCTGGGGACGGTGGTAGAAGCATACGCAGAGGAGGCAAACGCTTTCATGCGTTCTTTGGGAGACGGCATCGGTGCCTCTATCGCCATGCTTGTTATAAACCACGGCGTGGCGACGGCGATCAACGCCGGAAGTGCAAGGGTATATTCCTATAAATACGGACGGCTAAACCGTCTGAGTGTGGACGATACGGAAGCCCAGCACCTACTGAATATCGGTGCAATCCGTCGGGAAGAGGCAATGGATCATCCCAGCCGGAGAACGCTCACCAGTGCCATTGGTCTTTTGCGTTCTGCGGGCGGACAGCGTCTGCACATGTCCAGCCCCACGCCGGTGGAAAATGGTGACCTCTTTTTGCTCTGCTCTAACGGGCTTACTGACTATCTTTCCGATGACCGGATTTCTTATATTCTTTCTCTGCATATGAGTAATGAACGTCTTGCCCAGCGTCTTGTCAGTGAGGCAATCGCTCGTGGTGCAGATGATAATGTTAGCGTACTGATTGTTAGAAACGGCAAAAATGCAAAGCCCTCACGGGTGCCGAAGGGTCTTGCAAAGGGTGTTGTCTTGGTTGTTTTGTTAGCGGTTTTGGCGGCGTTTCTGCTGGCCAGACCGTGGAAGAGAAACAACACGCCGTCGCAGCCTGTCGAGACGGCATCGCCCACACCTACTGCCGCCTCAATTTTAAATCAAGGCACACAAGCCGATGACTTCGAATTACGGTAAAGGACGCAAAGAGGGCGTTTTAAAAACGTCCCTTTTTCGTTGTAATACAGGAGGAAAAAGAATGGCACAAAAAATGAAAACAGCAGTTCTCGTTTCCGGTGGCGGTACGAATCTGCAGGCACTTATCGATAGCATCGATAGGGGAGAAGTGACTTCGGCAGAGCTCGTTTGCGTTATTGCAAACAAGGAAAATGCCTACGCACTGGAACGTGCTCGGAAAGCCGGCATTCCGGCAAAGGCAATCACGGCAAATTTCGAGGAAGAAGCCTTAACTTTTTTGAAAGAATGCGGGGCAGAGCTTATTGTTTTAGCAGGCTTCCTTTCCATTTTAGGCAAAGGGATTTTGTCCGCGTATAAGGATAGAATTATCAATATTCATCCCTCGCTGATTCCGTCCTTTTGCGGCAAAGGCTATTATGGGCTTCACGTGCACGAAAAGGTATTGGAATATGGTGTGAAACTGACGGGTGCCACAGTACATTTTGTTTCCGAAGAAGTAGATGGCGGCGTAATTATTGCACAGAAATCCGTACAAGTTCGTCATGATGATACACCGGAAATATTGCAAAAGCGTGTTATGGAAGAGGCAGAATGGGTAATTCTGCCCCGTGCACTGGAGCTGGTGGCTGCAGGCAGAGTACAGATACAGGGCCGTATGGCTGTAATCAATGAATGAAAGGAATGAGAAAAATGGATCTGAAAGCGTATTTAAAGGGGAATCCGTATCCGGGCCGGGGCATTGTCCTCGGAAAAGCAGACGGAAAGGCCGTCATTGCATATTTTATTATGGGAAGAAGCGAAAACAGCCGTAACCGTATTTTTGTCGAAGAGGTAGACGGTGTTCGCACAAAGGCTTTTGATGAGAGTAAAATGCAGGACCCTTCTCTGATTATTTATTATCCGTATCGGAGAGTAAGGGAGACACACATTATTACAAACGGTGACCAGACCGATACGGTTTACACGTATCTCAAAGAGGGTAAGACCATGACGGATGCGCTCCGCACCCGCACCTATGAGCCGGACGGGCCTAATTTCACACCCCGTATTTCCGGGATCATTGAAGGCGACCGTGCGATCCTCTCCATTTTGAAAAAAGACGGGGAAGGCACAAACCGTAATTTCTTTGAATATGATTTACAGGAGGGACAATGCCGAGTCATTCATACATACCAGGCAAACGAAGAACCGCTTCCTTCCTTTTTGGGCGAGCCGAGACTTTTCCCTCTTTCCGGCACCATTGATACAATCACGGCGGATATCTGGACAAGCCTGAACGAAGAAAACAAGGTTTCTCTCCTTGTGAAAACCATTAGCGAAGACGGTGTGGTGGAAACCAGAATTATGAATAAAAACGGAGGTTTAGTATGAACGAATTGTTGCTGAAATACGGCTGTAACCCGAACCAGGTTCCGGCAAAAATCTTTATGGAGGACGGAAGCGACCTGCCGGTTGAAGTACTCAACGGGCGTCCCGGTTATATCAATTTTCTGGATGCACTGAATGCATATCAGCTTGTAAAAGAACTGAAAGAGGCAACCGGTCTTCCGGCGGCAGCCTCCTTCAAGCACGTCAGCCCTGCCGGTGCGGCAGTTGCCTGTGAGCTTTCCGATACCCTTAAAAAGGTGTTCTTTGTAGACGATTTGGAGCTTTCACCGATTGCCAGTGCTTATGCGGCGGCCCGCGGTGCAGACCGTATGTCTTCCTACGGCGATTTTGCGGCTTTGTCCGACACCTGTGATGAAGCTACGGCTAAGATTTTATCCCGTGAAGTGTCTGACGGCGTAATTGCTCCGGATTATACACCCGAAGCACTTGCTATTTTGCAAAAAAAGCGTAAAGGCGGCTACACGGTGCTAAAAATGGATCCGTCCTATGTACCGGAACCTATCGAATGGAAAAACGTGTACGGCATTACCTTTGAGCAGGGGAGAAACGACCTCCGTATTGATGCTGCTTGCCTTGAAAATATTGTCACAGAAAATAAAACGCTTTCCGAAGATGCCAAAACTGATCTTCTGATTGCACTGATTACCTTAAAATACACCCAATCGAATTCTGTCTGCTATGTAAAGAATAAGATGGCAATCGGTATCGGTGCAGGACAGCAGTCTCGCATCCATTGCACACGGCTTGCAGGAAACAAGGCTGATATCTGGCATTTGCGTGCCCATGATAAAGTGCTTTCCCTTCCTTTTAAGGATACATTAAGCCGGGCGGAAAGAGACAATACCATTGATGTTTACATCGGCGAGGAATGCGATGATGTTTTAAGGGACGGTGCATGGCAAAATTATTTTACAGAAAAGCCGGCACCGCTGACGAGGGAGGAAAAAGCGGAATTCTTAAAGACAGTCACCGGCGTGTCTGTTGGCTCTGACGCATTCTTCCCCTTCGGTGATAATATCGAACGCGTCCGCAAAAGTGGTGTTTCTTATGTGGCACAGCCCGGTGGCTCTATTCGTGATGACCATGTGATTGATACCTGTAACCGCTACGGTATCGCGATGGCATTTACCGGTATCCGACTCTTCCATCACTAAGAAGCACTGTAAGAAAGGATTGAAGCATTATGAAAATACTGATTGTCGGTGGTGGCGGACGAGAACACGCCATTGCATGGAAGCTGGCACAAAGCCCTGTTAAGCCTACACTATACTGTGCACCCGGTAATGGCGGTATCAGTGAAATTGCAACGCTTGTTCCCATTAAAGCTACCGATATTGAGGGTGTATGTAATTTTGCAGAGGAAAATAAAATTGACCTTGTAGTGGTAGCACCGGACGATCCGCTTGTTGCAGGCATGGTAGATGCACTAGAGAAAAAGGGTATTCGTGCTTTTGGCCCCAATGCGGCGGCGGCACAGATTGAGGGCAGTAAGGTGTTTGCAAAGAACCTGATGAAAAAATATGGCATTCCCACTGCAAGCTACGAAACCTTCTCCGATCCGGAAGCGGCTATTGCCTATCTGGAGAAAGGAAGCTTCCCTGCAGTTATTAAGGCAGAGGGGTTGGCACTCGGAAAGGGTGTTATTATCCCGCAAAATCTGGATGAAGCCAAAACAGCCGTACGGGATATAATGGAAGATAAACAGTTCGGTGACGCCGGAAACCGTGTTGTCATCGAAGAATTTCTGACGGGCCGGGAAATTTCCGTTCTTGCATTTACAGACGGCAAGACCCTTCTTCCTATGTGCAGTGCACAAGACCATAAGCGCGCCCTAGATAATGATGAGGGATTAAATACAGGCGGTATGGGCGCATATTCTCCGTCGCCCATCTATGACAAAGTCCTGGAAAAAGAATGTATGGAAAACATCTTCTTGCCTACTATTACGGCTATGGAAAAGGAAGGATGCCCGTTTAAAGGCGTTTTGTATTTCGGCCTTATGTCCACAAAGGACGGCGTGAAGGTAATCGAATATAACGCTCGGTTTGGTGACCCGGAAACGCAAGCAGTGTTGCCTCGCATGGAAAACGATCTTTTGGAAATTATGGAAGCCATTATTGACGGTCGTCTTGATGAAATTAAGCTTTCCTTTAAAACAGAAGCGGCGGCGTGTATTATTGCAGCATCCGGCGGTTATCCGAAGTCCTACGAAAAGGGATATCCCATTTCGGGGCTTGATAAGGTGGACGGGGCAACCGTATTCCATAGCGGTACCGCGAAAAAGGATGGTGTATTCACTACAAACGGAGGGCGTGTGCTTGGTGTAACGGCTATGGGCGAAACCCTGCGGGCGGCAGTGGATAAGGCATATGAAAATGTGAAGAAGATTTCCTTTACGGATATGCATTACAGAACAGATATCGGGAAGCACGGGGTGTAAAATGGAACTGCATATTTGTCATATGTACCCGGATCTTTTGAATATGTACGGGGATATAGGAAACGTGAAGATTTTAAAATACCGTGCTGAAAAAAGAGACATCACAGTGTACCTTCACAGCCTGGCGGCAGGTGAAAGCTTTGACTGTGAAGCGTTTGATATCGTCTTACTGGGAAGCGGACAGGATTTTGAAATGGGTATCGTATCCGATGACCTTGCCGACGAAAAGAAGGAACAGCTT
>SVJY01000008.1 GCA_015068765.1 Oscillospiraceae bacterium | reverse complement strand
AACCCCTCCAAATGTCTGGAGCTGGTGATGGGACTCGAACCCGCAACCTGCTGATTACAAATCAGCTGCTCTGCCAATTGAGCTACACCAGCGCTTCACGACGCAAGAAATATAATAGCACAAAGGGAACTGTCTTGTCAAGTCTTTTTCCAAAATTTTTTATTTTTTTACTTGATTTTTTTATTTTATCCGTTTTTTCGGGGTTTATGCTTTTTAAAACAAGGAATATTTTTTCTGTTTTTGCGGAAGAATATATCCACGGAGGAAATAAATATGAAAAAACTGACCGAGCTCATGACCGCATACACCAATCGCTCCGATGCCGCCGGCATAGACAATACACCGTGGAAAACTACCCCTGTAGGTAAAAATATAGAAGTCAATATGAAAATCGTTGAGGACCTGTTCGGTCCTTCTAAGGATGTGATTCGCCGCCGGTTTACCTTCGGGCAAAAAAAGCGAAAAGCCGCCATGATTTGTGTGGACGGTCTAATTCGTGCAGACCGGGTGGCCCTGGAAATCATGAAACCGCTAATGTACGGCAGCTTCCTCGGCGACGAGCCCAAGACGCTTCCCCGCACCATGGATGACGTACAGAGTATTTATATGACCGCCGGCGAAAGCCGTGCCGCCGAAACCTTTGACGATTTGGTTACTGGTGTTTTGTCCGGCGATGCCGCTGTATTAGTAGACGGTATTCCCGGCGTGCTTATTATCAATGCGAAAGGATTTCCCCAGCGAAGCGTGGAGGATCCGCAGACCGAGTCCGTGCTCCGAGGTCCTCGGGAAGGCTTTGTGGAAAATATGCGGACGAATACGGCACTTTTGCGTCGTAGGCTTAAAACCCCTGACTTTATAATGGAAACCTTGACCGTAGGGCAAAAAACAGGCACCCTCGTCACCGTAGCCTATCTGCGTTCCGTTGCCGACCCCTCCCTTGTGGAAGAGGTGCGGCGGCGGCTTGGAAAAATTCAGACGGACGGAATTCTGGATTCCGGCTACATCGAACAGTTTATCTCCGACGGCGGCTCTACGCTTTTTACGACCGTGGCAAACTCTGAAAAACCGGACGCTGTGGCAGGGAAGATACTGGAGGGCAGGGTAGCAATCATCGTGGACGGCTCTCCCTATGTTTTGACAGTTCCTACCTTCTTTATAGAAAACTTTCAAACGACGGAGGACTACTATATTGCACCGCTGTATGCCACTTCGCTCCGCCTCGTTCGGCTGTTTGCCTTCTTTATCAGCATCCTCACCCTTCCGCTGTATGTGGCACTGACCACCTTCCACCTGGAGCTCATTCCCACCGAGCTGCTCCTCTCTATGTCTGCCGCCAAAGGAAATACGCCCTTCCCTACGGTCGTGGAGGCCTTATTGATGATTGTTGTGTTTGAAATTTTAAAGGAAGCCGGCATCCGTCTCCCCCGACCTGCCGGACAGGCCGTAAGTATGGTCGGTGCTATTATTATTGGGGAAACCGCCGTTTCTGCCGGACTTATCGGTGCCCCCATGGTCATTGCCGTAGCCATTACCGCCGTTTCCGCCTTTGCCACACCTGCACAAGCAAATGCCTCCATGGTGCTGCGGGTGCTGTTTTTACTCCTCGCAGGCACTTTCGGCGGACTGGGGTTGGCACTGGGTCTTTTGCTTCTTCTTGTCCACCTCGCCGGACTGCGATCCTTCGGCGTCCCTTACCTTTCCCCTTTTGTCCCCTTTCATCTGCCGGATCACAAGGATTCCCTGTTCCGTCTGCCGCACCGCTGGCTTTTAACCCGTCCTTCCGATCTGGCAAGCCGGAATCCCCGGCGGCAAAAGCCTTCCTCTTAAGTAACACAGCATATCTTTTGCCGAAAGGAGCTCCCATGAAAAAAATCTTTGTTACTTTTTTACTGTTACTTCTGTGCTTATCTCTTACCGGTTGCTGGGACAGGCGTGAAATCGGAAATGTTACTATTGTAATGGGCTTCGCCGTAGATACCGGTGACAAGGAGGACGAAATTGAAATCACCGCCCAGGTTGCCAACACCAGTACGATTTCCGCCGCCAGCGAAAAAGGTAGCGGCGGCGGTGGCGGTGGAAATGAAAAGCCTTATCTGAATCTGACCTCCTCCGCAAAAAGCGTTCTGCCCGCCGTTCGGTCTTCCGTAACGAAATCCGGTTCCAAGCTGTATATGTCCCATAATTACGTAATTCTCTTCGGGCAAGAGGTTGCCGAAAAGGGTCTCGGAAAATATATAGATTTCTTTCTCCGGGACCATGAACTGCGTCTGGATATGAATCTACTCGTTGCTCGGGGCCGGGGTGCAGACATTCTGGATGCAGACACCGGCTTCCAGAGCATTCCTGCCCTGCATATCCATGAGCTTGTTAACGCACAGGAGAAGATTTCCACCGGCATGACCGTATCCGTCTTGGACTTTGTAAACCGTCTGGCCGCCGGACGCAGTGCACCGCTGATTCCCATTATCGAGACCCGGGAGGAAGGGGAAACACAGGTGCTGAATATGCGTGGGACAGCCGTCTTTTCCGACGATGCCATGATAGGGGAATTAAACGAACGGGAAACGAGGGGACTCCTCTGGATTACCAATAAGGTAGAACAGGCTGTGCTGGTTATTCCCATAGGCGAGGACAATGTTACCGTTGAAGTACAACGCTCCTCCGGTAGTATGTCGGCCGAAACCGACGAGAACGGACAGGTTACCATGGTGCTTCGTGTAGACGCCCGGGGTGCAATCGGCAGTGAGCAAGGACAGGGTAATTATACAACCAAAGACGGTACCAACGCACTTCTTGCCGCCTTTGCCGGAGAAATCGAAGGGGAAATCCGTGCCTGCCTCGAAAAAAGCCGCCGGCTTCAGGCGGACGTGTTCGCTTTTTCGGATGTGATTTACCGCCGCCACCCGGGACTTTGGGATAAAATGCAAGGCGAGCCTTTTTACAATCTCCCTGTGCGTATCGAGGTTAAAACCAATCTGAGCTCCTCCGGTCGCATCGGCAGTCCGGTGGGAGCGGAATAAAAGGAGAGAAACTATGTTCACCACAAAACAGCTTCTGTTCGGAATCGCCGCCTTCATTGGCGGCTCCTCACTTTTCACGGTCTTTGTTACACAGATTACCTTTCAGGATTCTTGGTTCTCCGCCCTTCTTGCCCTTATAGTGAGTCTTCTCACCGTCTGGATGTACACGGGACTTATCCGGAAATTCCCGAGCAAAGGACTTTTAGAAATGCATACAGCCGTATACGGAAAATGGGCAGGCAGAGTTCTAAACTTCCTGTACGTTCTTTTCTGTCTTGGCTTCGCCGCCGTCAGCCTTCGCAACCTTGGCGATTTTTTCACCGGCTACATTATGCCCCAAACACCGATGCTGGTCGTGCTGATCCTTTTTTCCGCCACCTGTGCACTGGCGGCACACAAAGGCATTTCCGTTATCCTGCGGCTTGCCTTCCTTTTTTATACCTTTATGCTGCTTGCCCTTTTTTTAAATGTACTTCTCCTTTTTCCCGATATGCAGTTTGACAACTTCCTGCCTGTTTTCCGGCTCGGTGTCGAGGCCTATATCAAGGGCGGCTATATCGTCACCGCGGCACCTTTTTGCGAAATTGTTGTCTTTTTAATTCTTCTCCCCTATGCTGACAAAAACGCCAAGATCGGCAAAGCATTTTTTCTCGGTCTTCTCCTCGGTGCCCTGCATCTCATCGCTGTCCTTCTGCGAGACATCGCCGTCTTAGGGACTTCCATCACCTTTCTCACAGAGCCCACCTACGAATCCGTCCGTCTGATTCATCTTATCGACATTTTCTCTCGGCTGGAAATTATTTTCGCTTTTATTCTGGTGGCAATGCGTGTTTTCAAGCTCAGCGTCCTGTTCTGTGCCATTCTTCGCTCGATTGAAGATACAGTTGGAAAAAACTTTGAAAAACCGGGTATCTATCTGGTCCTGATTTCTGTCGCCACCATAGCCGTTTCTATGCTGGGCTTCCGTACAGGCATGACCTTACCGGAATGGTTTCGCAACACCGGTGCCTATTTATTCGGTATTTTTGAAATCGTTTTGCCACTTATAACGCTGATTGGCGGTATTGTTCGCTTTCGCAAAAGAAAAAGAACATGATTTTCGTTGCCTTTTCTTCTATTTTATGGTATACTGAATATGCATAGAAATTTTTAAACAAATCCAATGAGGAGGGCTTATGGAAAAATTTTTTGAACTGATTGAAAAGAGAGAAAGCTGTCGGGATTATGACGGTTGCCCTGTGGACAAGGCACTTCTGACCCGTATGGTAGAAGCGGCACGTCTTGCCCCGTCCGCCTGCAATTCCCAGCCCTGGCATTTTACCGTTGTTACAGGAGAAAAGGCGCATGCTGTTGCCAAGTGCACGCAGGAACTGGGCATGAATAAATTCACGGATCAGGTGCCGGCCTTTATTGTCATTTCCGAAGAAAAAGCTACGCTTTCCGCTACCATTGCAAACAAAGTGAAGGACCAGCAGTACGCCCCCATTGACATTGGGATTGCTACGGCATATTTGTGCCTTGCCGCCACTAATCTCGGTCTTTCCACTTGTATTTTGGGTTGGTTTTCGGAAGAAAAGCTTAAAACGCTTTTAGGTGGTCTGGTGAGCAATCGCATTCGTCTCGTTCTGGCAGTAGGCCATGCAAAAACAGATGAAATTCGACCGAAAAAGCGGAAAGAACTTGAGAAAATCATGACGAATGTGGATTGATTGTAAACATTTTATAAAATTCCGCAAAAAACCTTGTTTCCTTCCCCTATTTCTGGTATACTTTAGAGAAGGTAATGCAAAGCACAAAGGAGCCAAATCTATATGAAACAAGAAAAACAAGCACATAAAACCAGCATAGGCGGTCAGGCACTTATTGAAGGTGTTATGATGCGTGGACCGAAAACCACCGCCATGGCCGTCCGCAATCCGGAAGGGGAAATCGTCCTGGAAAAATGGGACACCCCGGCAAATAAAAAAGCAAAAATTTTTAAGCTTCCGTTTATCCGCGGCATTTTTAACATGGTGGATTCCTTACGCTTCGGCTACAAATGTCTGATGCGTTCCGCAGAAATAGCAGGGCTTGAGGAAGAGGAAAATGAGCAGGACGAAAAGAAAAATAAGTTCATCATGGGTATTCTCATGGTGTTCAGCGTTGTGCTTGCCGTATTTCTTTCTGTCGGTCTGTTCATTTATTTGCCGTCCCTTTTGTTTAAGCTTTTGGCAAATGCCGTTCCTTCTCTGGATAACCGTATTTGGCGTGGCATTTTTGAAGGCTGTCTCCGGATTGTTATTTTTGTAGGGTATATGTGTATCATGCTTCTGATGAAGGATATTCGCCGAACGTTTATGTACCACGGTGCGGAGCATAAAACTATTTTCTGCTACGAGGCCGGACTGGAGCTTTCTGTGGAAAACGTCCGCAAAATGCGTCGTTTTCACCCAAGATGCGGCACCTCTTTTATGATTCTGGTGCTGCTTGTCGGTATTATTGTGTCCATGTTCATCAATGTGGATGCCCCCCTTCTGCGTACAGCCATTAAGCTTCTGACCCTTCCCGTCGTAGTGGGTGTGGGGTATGAGCTGATTAAATTTGCCGGTCGGCATGATAATCTCCTTACCCGGATCATTTCCGCCCCCGGCGTATGGCTACAGCACATCACCACCATCGAGCCGGATGACGGACAGATTGAATGCGCCATCGCCGCACTTTCGGAAACACTTACCGGTAACCGGGAGGATGACAAATGGTAATCCGAACGCTTTTACAAGAGGCCGGTATTCCCCGGCTGGATGCGGAGGTGCTTCTGTGCCATGTGCTGGGTGTGCCCCGCGAAAAGCTTCTCTTTTTGTATAACGAAACCGCCGCAGAGGAAACTGCGGCGGCTTTTTCTGCCTTGTGCGAGAAACGGCGAACCGGCTATCCCGTCGCATATCTGACCGGTGAAAAGGAGTTTTTCTCCCTTCCCTTCTATGTAGATGAAAATACGCTGATTCCAAGGCCGGACACGGAAACGCTGGTGGAATGGGCGATAGAACGTGCCGCCGGTGTCCGGATGCTGGACCTTTGCTGTGGCACGGGCTGTATCGGGATTGCGGTTGCCAAAAATGCCCCCCTCACGACCCTTACGCTGGCAGATATTTCCGTACCCGCCCTGTCTGTAGCGAAAAAAAATGCCGAACGGCACAGTGTTTTGGCTACTCTTTTACATATAGATATATTAAATGAAGCACTTTCAGGGACATATGATCTGATCGTATCCAATCCCCCCTATATTGAAACCGATGTAATCCCCACCCTCTCACGGGACGTATGTGCTTTTGAACCGCATCTCGCCCTCGACGGCGGCAGGGACGGGCTCAATTTCTATCCGGTGATTATCCGAAAGGCCGCCGATGCCCTTTCAGCAAACGGCTGGCTTGGTCTTGAAATCGGGTATACACAAGGTGAGGCCGTCGCCTGCATGATGGAACCATTCTTCACCGACATCCGGATTCTATCCGACCTCGGCAGTAATATGCGGGCCGTGGTGGGCAGAAAAAAATAGGTTTAAAATTTGACAAACGACAAAAGATATGGTATACTGCATACAAGGTGGTGCAGTATCCTAGTCAGGATATCGATTCCCAGGACGGGCCTAAAAATCCGTAGAAGGGCATATCGATGAAGTTCCTGGTGTTGGCTTTCGACGCCCAGTCGGGGGTCGATGCTGGGGGTTAAGGTTTAGGGGCGATTCGCAATGGCATGCGAGCGTTGACCCCTTTTCCGTGGAGACCTACGTGCGTGCTTCCGCCTCTGCTCGTCCTTTGTGGCGACGGAGTGGAGTACGGCGTGGGAGTAAACCTGTCATGCGGTGTCTTCGGGTGCTGTGGACAGAGTAGCCTGCCTTGCGTGGATATGAAGGATAACGGTTCAGGCCTCGTTTTGTCGGCCAACAAAACAGGGATATTGCTGTTTGAAATCCTATCTGCAAAAAAGGCTAAGAATCGATTTGACTGTTGAGGAAAACTCCTAGGCTGTTCATTACTTGAGGGATACGGGGGATTGCAGTGCGGACTAAGTGGCAATCCGAATCGAGACTTTTGTTTCGGCTTCCGTTTAATCGGAAACGGCCCGGAGCGGCGACGCACGGGCACGGAAGTGGGAAATCCATCTCGGACCTATGCCGCAAAATTTACTCCGTATTCTGCCACCATATTTTTTAAATAAAAGGATGATAAAACCGTGAAGGACGATGTGCCCCAAAAACGCAAATCCATTAAAGTAAAAAGTAACCATACCCCCAATCGGAAAGTCAGTGTTTCCTGGATTATTACCACGGTACTTCTGACCTTTTTTCTTTCCGTAACCATTACGGTGGTTACCTCGTCGCTTCTGGACAGTGTTCCGGTTACGGTTGCACTTTTGATTCTGCTTTGTATCGTTTTTCTCGGTATCGTCTTCGATATTTTCGGTATCGCTGTCACCACGGCGGCAGAGGCACCCTTCCACGCCATGGCCACAAACCGGGTCAAAGGCTCTACAGAGGCAATCCGAATGATTCGGAATGCCGAAAAGGTGTCCAATTTCTGCAATGATGTTGTGGGCGACATCTGCGGTATCGTCAGCGGTGCTACGGGTAGCTTTATCGCCACAGAGCTTGTGACAAATTATTCCCTCTCCAAGCTTCTGACCAGCCTGTTCGTTACCGGTGCCGTCTCCGCCATCACTGTAGGCGGCAAGGCACTCGGCAAAACCCTTGCCATAAACCAGTGCAACCAGTTTGTCTTTTATATCGGCAAATTTCTTGCACTGTTCTCATTCCGAACCAAAAAGAGTAGGAAATAAGTATGTATAAACTTCTTACAAAGGTGCAATCCCCTGCCGACCTTAAGGAGATGCCCATGGAGGCACTGGATGCACTCAGCCGTGAAATCCGAACATTTTTAGTGGAAAACATTCCGAAAACCGGCGGACATCTGGCATCTAATTTAGGCGTGGTCGAGCTTACGCTGGCACTCCACCGTACCTTTTCTGTGCCCCGGGACAAGCTGATATGGGATGTTGGTCACCAAAGCTACGTACATAAGCTTTTAACGGGCCGCAGGGAAAAGTTTACTTCTCTGCGGCAATTTGGCGGTCTTTCCGGCTTTCCCAAGTGTTCGGAAAGCGTATACGACTGTGCCGATACCGGGCACTCCTCCACCGCCATTTCTACAGCACTCGGCTATGCTGCTGCACGGGATTTACAGGGTGGCGAGGGCGAATCCATTGCCGTTGTGGGAGATGCTTCCTTTTCCGGCGGTCTTTCTATGGAAGCCCTCAATCACATTGCCCACTGCAACCATAAGGTGATTGTAGTGCTAAACGATAACCAGATGTCTATCGGACAGGTCGTGGGCGGATTTTCCCAGTACCTCAACAAAATACGAACCCGTTCCTCTTATTATACCGTCAAGCGTGAAACCAGCGATTTTCTGCACCGGATTCCGTTTTTAGGTAAACCTACGGTACACGTCATAAAAAAAATAAAACGTTTCCTCCGGTACTGTGTTACACCGGGTGTCGTCTTTGAAAAGCTGGGTTGCAGATACCTGGGGCCGGTGGATGGGCACAATATCCGTCAGCTTTGTGATACGTTTTCTGAAGCCGCTCGTATTCCACAATCCGTTCTTGTGCATGTGATAACCACCAAAGGAAAGGGATATCCCCCTGCGGAAGAAGCCCCTTCCCGATTTCATGCCGTATCCCCTGCCGGTTCTACAGCCGAAAGCTGTTCTGCCCGTTTTGGGAAAACCGTTCTGGATTTAGGGCAGACACATGAAAGGCTGGTCGCAATTTCCCCGTCCACGCCGGACGCTTCCGGTCTCGGTGCATTCATGGAAAAATTCCCTGCCCGGTTCTTTGATACGGGCATTGCGGAAGCACACGCCGCCACCTTTGCGGCAGGTCTTGCCCGGGGCGGTCTTATCCCTGTTTTGAGTGTGTACTCCTCTTTTCTACAACGTGCTTATGATTCTCTGGTACATGATATTGCCCTTTCTAATCTCCATGTAGTGCTTGCCGTAGACCGTGCCGGTCTTGTGGGGCGGGACGGTGAGACCCACCAGGGCATTTTTGATTTATCGTTCCTGACACATATTCCGAATATGGCCGTATTGGCCCCTTCGGATTTACATACACTGGAAGAAATGCTTCGCTATGCAGTGGAAAAGCATACTGGTCCCATTGCCGTTCGCTATCCGAGAGGCAATATGCCTCCCCTTTCCGGTCCACCCTTTGTCTACGGAAAAGCGGCGATTCTCCGGACGGGACAGCATATCACACTCGTCACCCAAGGCCGCATGACCCATACCGCACTTGCCGCCGCAGATTTACTTGCCGAAAAGGGCATTTCTGCCACGGTGCTGGATTTACGCACGGCAAAGCCCATGGACAAAGACACCGTTTTGGAAGCGGCGAGAAAAACCGGTGCAGTAATTACGCTGGAGGATAACACTGCCCCCGGCGGCATCGGTCAGCAGCTTGCGGCAATGCTGGCGGGCATCGGTTGCCGGATTTTGACCCGTGCGTTCCCGGATACCTTCATACAGCAAGGCACGGTGGAAGAACTGATGGCACTGTATAAAATGGACGCCCAAAGCCTTGCGGCAGATGCAGAAAGGATGTTAAAAGCATGAAAATGCGGCTCGATGTATATTTGACTGAAAACGGTCTCGTTTCGTCCCGTGAAAAAGCCCGTGCCGTGATTATGGCCGGCGATGTATATATCAACGAACAGAAAGCTGATAAACCGGGACAGTCTGTTTCGGAGACGGACAAGGTAGAGGTACGTACCGACTCTCTCCGCTATGTCAGCCGGGGCGGTCTGAAGCTGGAAAAGGCTATGACTGCATTCCCCATTTCCCCGGAAGGCTGCGTTTGCATGGACATCGGTGCCTCCACCGGCGGCTTTACCGACTGTATGCTGCAAAACGGTGCAGCAAAGGTCTACTCTATTGATGTAGGGTACGGCCAGCTTGCGTGGAGCCTGCGGACAGATGAACGGGTGGTGAATTTGGAACGCACCAATATCCGGTATGTAACCGAAAAAGAGGTGCCGGAGCCTATTGATTTTGCCAGTGTTGACGTTTCCTTCATATCGCTTAAGCTCGTTCTTCCCGTTGCCTTTGATCGCCTTCGGGAGGGCGGCGAAATCGTATGTTTGATTAAACCGCAGTTTGAAGCCGGAAAAGAAAAGGTTGGAAAAGGCGGCGTTGTCCGGGACAAAGAAACCCACAAGGAGGTTATCGAAAACGTAATCACCTTTGCAAAGGAAATCGGCTTTGCAGTTTTAGGGCTCGATTTTTCCCCCGTGAAAGGTCCGAAGGGCAACATTGAATATCTCCTGTACCTTTCTAAATCCGATAAAGAAAGTATTATAGCCCCGATAGATGAAACTGTTGACTGGGCACATATAGAAGCACAATAGCAAAAAGAGGCTGTAGCAAAACGAATATTTATACAATCCATTTTGTGGGGACGGTCCTGTTTTGGCATAAAACTGTGTTTATGCCAAAAGACTTGAAAAAGTCTGTCAGGAGCCGTCCCCAAATGGCTTGTACTGCATATTCATTCATTTTGCTACAGCCTCTTGTGCTCATAAGCTTGAACCCGTATAGAATCGGTAATCACTACTCCGGTATTACTGTCCGCTCATCCTTGACATTTTTCAGCACAAAATGTGTCCGAGTGGCGGATACACCCTCTAAACTTTTAATCTGTCGGTGAATGGCTTCCAGGCTCTCCGAAGTATCCGTGAGAATTTTCAGAATAAAGTCAAAATCCCCGGTAAGATAGTCGCAGGAAACAATATTTTCATTGTTCCGCACCATTTCCGTAAAAGGGTCATAGAAGCGGGGATGCTCAAGACTTACCTCCATTAGTGCCGTCATGTCGTTCCCCAGCTGTTTCTGATCCAGCATAACCGTATAGCCCTCAATCAGGCCGCTATTTTCCATCTTCCGAATCCGTTCCAAAACAGCGGAAACGGAAAGGTTAATCGTCTCCCCGATTGCAGACGCCTTCTGCCGGGCATTTTCCTTTAAACAATGTAAAATTTTATAATCAATCGTATCCATATCAGCGTAATACCTTTTCTATCTTTTTGCACATTGCTTCTGCTTCCACCGGAACAAGAAGACCGAAAGAAATATCAAAATCCAGCGTGCCGCCGGCTTCAATGGTACGAATCTGCCCTTCCCGTTTTGCGTGAGAATAGCCTTTATGCTCGCTGGAAGCCGGCAGTACCATACCCATGGCATCCTCGTTACAGGTACGAGCGATCCAGCGTAGGCTGTGGTCAAGAGGCTCTACCGGGTGCTTTACGTAGCAAGCATACCCGTCCTCCCGGTACTGCATGGTATGTGCATACCCTTCCTCGTCACCCTTATAAAACAGCGTAGAAACAATTTCCGGATCGTAAATCTGCTTTGTCCGATCCACCTTGGTATGTACCTCCGGTGTTTTCTGTATAGCATCCATATATGCCTTCAGTTCTTTCGCTTCTTTCTCAGGCATTGTTGCCGGAATGGCCTTGTGTACGCGGATATGCTTTTCGTCACAAGGTGCCGTGGACAGAAGGGTTGCTCCCTCAAAGGGACGGAAGTTAATGTGGCAGAGATAGGCATATTCCATTTCCTTCTGCCGCAGATTTTCCACATGGACGGACAGATGAATGATCGTTCCGTTTTCGTAGAGCTTATAGGAAGAAGTAAAGGTATAATGGACGGAAAACGTTTTGTAATGGTCATAGGTACCACGCAAAATCATGTAGCGTCCTCCTTCATCCTCCCCACATACAATAGCAGGCTCTGCAAAGGGTGCCACCGGCAAATCGCCATGTACCTTGTGGTTGTCCTCCGGGCCGGGTCCGCCAACGCCGCAAAGGCCGGAATGCATCATGAAGCAACCGTAGGATTCTACAAATTCCGGTGCCTCCTTGGGCTCTTGAATTTCCGTTATCATGCCCAGGTCAATGCCGTCAAAGGAGGCACGCCAAATCTGATGTCCCCAAAACGGTAAAACAATAAAATATCCTCTCTCGTTTTCTATACGGATTGCCGGTGTACCGGTACTGTAACGAAATGTTACGGCTCGCATTGCACCGTGGGATACAATTTCTTTTTCCCTTTCTCCAAATGCATTTCTGTCAAACTTAAAAACAGCCATAGTATGCTCCTCCTTTTGCAAAATCCGGTTTTCACGGAAATTATTTTTTCTATATCCTTATTTTACGAAAAAAACAATCGTTTGTCAAGGTAATTTTGCATTATTTTCTCTTTTCGGGAAAAAAGGAGTATTTTTCCCTATTTCTTCTTGAAAACATTGCTTTTTGTGCCGGATTATGGTATACTGTATGTATCTTTTCAGCAGGAAGGAGTCGGACAATGCCTTTTACTATAATTGCAAAGTTGCTTTCTTATATCTTTGTGCTGATTATCTATTTATTTATTATTAAAATTATTCAGCTGGTTACCCAGGACATCGAGGTTATGCGTCGCCGTAAAAACGGAGACGCCAGTGTGCATACCTATATCAAGCTTCTGAATCTCCGGAACAGTCTGGATTTTTCCGTATCCGAAAACTATCCGATTCTGCAAGATTCCGTTCTTGGACGGGGACAAAAATGCGAAATTTCCATTGACGACCCCTTTCTGTCTGGGCGCCATGCCGCCTTTCTCTGGCGAAATGGTGCCTGCTATCTGCAGGACGTTGGCAGTACCAACGGTACATTTTTAAATGGCTCTCGCATTTCCGGAGACCCCATTGAGCTTTTAAGCGGCGATAAAATTGATATCGGCCAGCTTTCCTTTATTTTTATGACGGAGGGCGAGGCCGATGCGTAAACTTCATCTGTTTTCTCCCCTTCTTCTGGTTCTGCTGGCAAATTTGTTAGGCTTCGGTATTCTGTTCTTTTCCGAAAAACAGCTGGATATGACGGGGCTCTATTATTCGCTGGCACTTCTTGCCATCGTTTTGTTTTCCTATCTTTTGATCGTTGTTTTCTCCCTGGGCGATGAATATCTGTTCCTGATTGTGTCCATGCTTCTGACGGTGGGGATCATTACCTTATTCCGTCTGGATTCCGAACAGGCAATCCGGCAGATTCTTGCATTCTATGTGGGAATGACGGGCTTTTATCTCACCTACTTTATTTATCGGAAGTTTCCTGCATGGCACAACCTATTTCTGTGGTACGCCGCTGTTGCCTTCCTTCTTTTTGTTGCCACGCTCCTCTTTGGCACATACAGCGGCGGTGCCAAAAACTGGCTTTTTGGCTTTCAGCCCTCCGAGCCTATTAAGATTCTGTATATTTTGGGGCTTTCCTGTCTGTTCACTGCCCCCTACGGCGAATCTCATGAAAAGGCACTGTGCTTTCTTGACCGCCATCTTCCTTTCCTCTCCCGTCCGGCACGGTTCCTGCTCCGGTTATACGATTCCCACAGGGGACGTCAGCTTCTGATTATGGCATACGTCTATATGCATCTGGGCTTTTTGGTGTTACAGCGGGAATGGGGGTCTGCCGTTTTATACTTTCTTATTTATTTCGTGATGCAATTCGTTTTTGAGGGAAAATATCTCTTTTTATTGATGAATCTGCTTCTTGCCGCCGGTGGCGGCTATCTCGGTTATCAGTTTCTGACGCACATTCAGGAACGGGTCGCCATCTGGCAAAACCCCTTTGCCGACCCCACCGATCTTGGGTACCAGATTATTCAGTCTCTTTACGCCATGAGTGCCGGCGGTTTTATGGGAACCGGTATAGGGCAGGGCCGCCCGGATTATATCCCCGTTGCCACAAGCGACTTTATTTTCGCCGCCATCTACGAAGAGCTGGGTATGCTCGGTGCAACGGCCGTGGTACTCCTTTTCTTTCTCCTTGTATATCGGGGAATCAAAATCACCCTCATGGTCAAACGTCCCTTTTCCAAAGCGGTGGCACTGGGTATAAGCCTTATGTTCGGCTTCCAGACGCTGATCATTATCGGCGGCGTTACGAAAATGATCCCCTTGACCGGTATTACTCTGCCCTTCATGAGCTCCGGCGGCAGCTCCCTGGCGACCTCATTTATCGCCCTTGCAATTTTGCAGGCTATCTCATCCAAAACGGAGGATATCAGCGATGACATTTAATAAAAAAGCTGTATATGTGCTTCTTCTGATGCTCGCCCTATTTTGTTCTGTCGTCCTTTATTTTTCCTATTTTCAGTTTTTCAAAAGTGACGAGATTTATCAACACAGCGGCAACCGCCGTCTGCAATCTGTTCAGCGTGGAAGCATATATGACCGTAGCGGGGTGCTTTTAGCGGAAAGTGTACAAGAGGGTGACGTACAGACCCGTTCTTATCCATACGGCGAGCTATATGCCCAGTTAATCGGTTACAGTGATGTGGTTTATGACCGTTCGCTTCTGGAGGCATCCTTCAGCGGATACCTTCTGGGCAGCGGTGCAGGCGACGGTTTTTTGGAAACGCTCTTCGGCATTGACCCAAACAAAGGGGCGGATTTGCACCTTACCGTTGACCACGACCTGCAAAAAAAAGCCTACGAGCTCCTTCAAAACCGGACGGGAGCAGTGGTTGCAATGGATCCCAATACCGGCGAGGTGCTCTGCATGGCTTCCTGTCCCACATTCGACCCTGCAACCATACAGGAAAATTTCGAGGTACTGGAGGCGAGCGACAGTAAGCTATGGCTTCCCCGTGCCACAAATATAGACTACGTACCCGGCTCTGTTTTTAAAATTATCACCGCGGCGGCGGCAGTGGAAAACGGGCTGGACACGATGACGTATGATGACACCGGTACCTTTTTGGTGGACGGGCAGGAAATTCATAACTATAATAACCGCGTCTACGGCGAGCTGGATCTTCGGCAGGCTTTCGCCAAATCATCCAACACCTATTTTGCAAAGCTTGCCACCGAGCTGGGAGCGGATGCACTGCGAAATACGGCGGAAAATTTCGGATTTAACCGGCAGGGTTCATTTGATTACCCTGTCTTTCAGAGCGTCACCCTTGCCGGCTCGCCCTCTGCCACCCAGCTTGCGGCGGTAGGATACGGGCAGGGCGATACGCTGACGACGCCACTGCACATTGCCACCGTGGTTTCCGCCATTGCAAACGGCGGAAACTTAATGCAACCGTATGTGGTCAGCCGTGCCGAACTGGACGGAAAGCTTTTATATGAAAAAAAGCCTACTGTGCAAAACCGCGCCGTATCTGTCACAGCCGCCCAAACTGTGGGTGCACTGATGGTGGAATGTGTGAATTCCGGCACCGCCAGCGGTGCGGCAATCGGCGACATACAGGTTGCGGCGAAAACAGGTACTGCCGAGGTGGAGGGCAAACCGGATCATGCATGGTTTACCGCCTATGCCCCGGCAGAGAATCCTCAAATTGCCATTGCTATTGTTCTGGAAAATTCCGGAACGGCCGGTGCCTCCTGTGCCGGAATTGCGAGAAATCTGATTCTCTCTTATCTGCGATAGTGTGAATTTTCGGGCATCGTAATATTGCACTAAAAAAAATGTAAAGAAAATTTAAAAATCGCTTGCTTTTTTTTGTGATTTCATGTAGAATATTGTTGTATTTTAAAAAAGGCGGAGGCATACCATATATGCAATTACTGAAAGACAGAATCCTGCGGGACGGCAAAGTGTTTCCCGGGAACGTTTTGAAGGTGGACAGCTTTTTGAATCATCAAATGGATGTGTCTCTTTTCTGTGAAATCGGCAAGGAATTTCACCGTCGTTTTGCAGAAGACGAGGTTACAAAGATTCTGACAATCGAGTCCTCCGGTATTGGCATCGCCTGTCTGGCGGCCATGTATTTCGGCGTACCCGTTGTGTTTGCCAAGAAAAACAAAACAAAAAATATCGCCGGCGACGTGTTTACCAGCCGGGTGGAATCCTTCACCCACGGTCGTATTTATGACATTATTGTTTCCAAAGAATTTTTACATAAAGAGGATAAAGTCCTTTTAATTGACGATTTTCTTGCGAACGGCAGTGCCCTCTTAGGTCTTGCGTCGCTGGTAAAGGATGCCGGTGCCACCTTAGTGGGGGCAGGCATTGTCATTGAAAAGGGCTTCCAAACAGGCGGCAGTCTAGTTCGAGGCACAGGGCTCCGTGTTGAATCCCTGGCAACGGTGGCTTCTATGGAAGACGGCACCGTGCAGTTTTCTTAATTTTCGTAAAATACGGTCAAAGGGACCGTGTTTATAAAAAACGCGAAAGCGAAGTTTTAGGAGGAACACCATGAAAAAACATCTCAAACTGCTGGCAGTACTGCTGGCACTGGCACTGGTATTTGCATTTACCGCGTGCAACAAAACCGAAACCCCTGCTCCCGGAAATGAAACCGTTGTGGACCCCGACTTTAAAGTTGGTGTAATCCACATCAGTGATCCGGCTGAGGGTGCCGGTTACACCTATGCCCACGAGCAGGGCATTATCGCTATGCGCGATAACCTCGGTCTTGCTGACGAACAGATCATCCGCAAGATTAACATTGATGACTCTGACGCACAGGCAACCAAGATTGCCATTGAAGAGTGCATCGACGAAGGCTGCTCCATCATTTTCGGTACCAGCTTCAACTACATGAATACCATGGAAGAAATGGCTGCCGAATATCCGGACATCATCTTCTCCCACGGCACAGGCTACAAGTCTAATGACACTAACATGAACAACTACTTCGGTCGTATTTACCAGGCAAGATACCTCACCGGTATCGCCGCCGGTCTGAAGACCCAGTCGAATAAGATCGGTTATGTTGCCGCTATGGGCATTGACAACGCCGAAGTTACCGGCGGTATCAACGCTTTCGCCATGGGCGTTGCTTCCGTAAATCCGGATGCCAAGATTTATGTACAGGTTACCAACAGCTGGTTTAGCCCGGACCTTGAAAAGAAGGCTGCTGAAGCACTCTTAGATATGGGTTGTGACGTTCTCGGTCAGCACTGTGACACCACAGCTCCCCAGGTGGCCGCAGAAGAAAGAGGCGTTTGGGGCGTTGGTTACAACTCCGACATGACGAAGGATGCACCCGCTGCACACCTGGTAGCACCCGTATGGAACTGGGGCGTTTACTATACCATGGCTACAAAGGCAGCAATGGAAGGTAACTGGACAAACGAAAACTATTTCGGTGACATGAACGACGGTCTTATCGCTCTGTCTCCCCTGTCCGAAAACTGTGCAGAAGGTACTGCGGATGCGATCGAAGCCGCAAAGGCTATGATTCTCTCCGGCGAATACAAGGTGTTTGAAGGCAAGGCAATCGTAAACGGCGAACTGGTTGACCAAGACCTGAAGGACAACAAGGGTAACGTGATTGTCAGTGCCGGCGGTGCTGTTTTGGATGATGCTACTATCACCGGCGGTATCAACTGGTACTTTGAGAACGTAGAAGCATAATCAAAAAACTGCGGAAAGCGGCGGCAAAACGCCGCTTTCCTTATAAATAAACGTTATCTGTTTTTTGCGGCCGGCGTTTATTTATAAGGAAAAAACATTGAGAAAGGACTGGTTATTCCCGTGAACAAACAGCCCGCCATAAAGCTTTGCGGCATCACAAAATCTTTCGGCTCTGTCGTGGCAAATCATAATATTGACCTCACCGTGCAGCGCGGCGAAATTCTCGCTCTTCTGGGTGAGAACGGCTCCGGCAAAACAACACTGATGAACATTTTGGCCGGTATCTATCAGCCCGAAAGCGGCGAAATTTACATTGACGGACAGCGTGTCTCCATCCATTCCCCGGAGGATGCAAACCGCCTAGGCATTGGTATGATTCACCAGCATTTCAAGCTTGTGGATATACACACTGCCGCCGACAATATTATTCTGGGCAATGAGCCCAAAGGTCTTTTTCTGCAGAAATCCCGTTTTGATAAGGTGCGGGAGCTCAGCGAACGCTTCGGTCTTTCCATTGACCCTATGAAAAAGATTTACAATATGTCTGTCAGCGAAAAGCAAACGGTAGAAATTCTGAAGGTGCTCTACCGTGGTGCAAACATCTTGATTCTGGACGAGCCCACGGCCGTTCTTACGGTGCAGGAGATTCGCCGTCTTTTCGATATTCTTCGTCGTATGCGTGATGAGGGCTGTGCCGTTGTTATTATCACCCACAAGCTGGACGAGGTAATGGAAATCAGCGACCGGGTGACCGTGCTCCGTAAGGGAGAAAGCGTGGAAACGGTGGATACGGCGTCCTGCGATATCCGCAAGCTCACAGAGCTGATGGTGGGCAGACCCGTAGAGCTTTCGATTGACCGACCGGAACGGACCCATAGCGGTACGCTTTTGGAAATCCATCATTTGACAGTGGAATCCGAAGAGGGTGTCCGGATGCTGGACGATGTAAACATGACGCTTAAAAAAGGCGAAATCCTCGGCGTTGCCGGTGTTGCCGGCAGCGGACAGCGAGAGCTTTGCGAAACCATCGCAGGTCTCATGCCCATTAAAGAGGGGGCCATTCTGTTTAATAAAAAGAACATTGAAAATATGACTGCCCGGCAGATCTTTAAAGCCGGCATCTCCATGAGCTTTATTCCCGAGGACCGTCTCGGTATGGGACTGGCGGCTTCTATGGGCATTGTGGACAATATGCTTCTGAAAACGTATCTGGACAGTCCCGGTCCCTTCGTCCAGAAGAAGGAAGCACGCCTTCTTGCCGAAACCATTACCAAAAAACTGCGTATTTCCACCTCCGGTATGAATGCACCGGTCAGCCGTATGTCCGGCGGAAATGTGCAGAAGGTGCTTTTGGGACGTGAAATTGAATCTCGGCCCCAGGTGCTGATTACCGCATACCCGGTCCGTGGGCTGGACATTAACACCTCCTATACCATTTACGATGCACTAAACGCACAGAAGCAGGCCGGTACCGGCGTCCTCTTTGTCTGTGAGGATCTGGATGTAATGCTGGAGCTATGCGATCGGATTATGGTGCTTTGTCACGGCAAGGTTACCGGTATCGTAAATGCGGCAGATACGACAAAAGAAGAGCTCGGTCTTCTGATGACAAACGCACAAAGGAAAGGAGACTCCCCAAATGCAGAGTAATTTTCTCTCTCGCTTTCATATCGTAAAAAAAGCGGAAAGTACCGGCTGGAAACCGCTCTTTCTTTCCTTTCTCTCCCTTGTTGTGGCTTTGATAATCGGCGGTCTTTTCATTCTTTGCCTCGGCAAAAACCCCATAACCGTCTATGGCGTAATTATTGACGGTGCCTTCAAGGTTGCCCGTACGGGTGCCTATGTATTCAAAACGATTGGCTATGCCATTCCGCTGGTTATCACCTCCATCGCTGTTTCCATCGCCTTCAAAATGAAGTTCTGGAACATCGGTGCAGAGGGACAGATGATTGCAGGTGCTATTTTTGCTTCGTATTTTGCACTGTTCCAAAGCCAGTTGCCCCATTGGCTTCTGCTCATTATTATGTTGATTGCAGGTGCGGTCGGCGGCGGTCTTCTCGGCACAATTCCCGCCTTCTTTAAGTGTAAATTTGATACAAATGAAACGCTTTTCACCTTGATGCTGAATTATATCGCCTTGAGCTTCATAACCTATTTAAAGGACGGGCCTTGGTCCGAAACACCGGGCTTCCCGGGCATCGCAAAATTTGCAGCCAACGCCCGTTTGGATATTGTGGGGGGCGTACATATCGGTTGGATTTTCACGGTGGTGCTTGTTGTATTGGCGTTTGTATATATGCGATATACAAAGCACGGCTATGAAATCAGCGTAATCGGTGACAGTGTGAACACCGCACGCTATGCCGGCATGAACGTAAACCGTGTAATTCTCCGCACCATGTTTATAAGCGGTGCACTTTGCGGTATTGCCGGCATGATCCAGGTTACCGGCATTGAACATACGCTTGGCGAAAGTGTTGCCGGCGGACGCGGTTTTACCGCCATTATTATCGCATGGCTTTCTCGCCTCAATCCCTTTGTGTGCATTCTGTTCTCCATGCTGTTTGCGACACTGACACAGGGCTGCTCCGGCAGTGCACTCTTAAAGCTTGGGCTTTCCCCCGCTGTTGCAGACATCTTACAGGGTATGATCCTGTTTGTCATCTTGGCCTTTGACTTCTTTATGCAGTACAAAATCGTTTACAGAAGGAGGAATGATGCATGAACGGTTTAATCAATTTACTTACAGCTGCCATCCGTGCCGGTATTCCCCTTTTATTCGGCACCACGGGCGAGATTATTACCGAAAAGACCGGTAATATGAACCTGGGTGTGGAAGGTATGATGTGGCTTGGTGCTTTCTTCGGTTTTTATGTAGGCTTACATACCGACAGTCTGCTTCTGGCACTTCTCTGTGCCTTTGCCGCCGGTATGTTCGGTGCACTGATTTATGCGGTGCTTACCGTTTCTCTCCGGGCAAACCAAACGGTAGCCGGTCTTGCTCTCACGATTTTCGGCACAGCCTTTGCAAATTTCTTCGGTCTGCGTATGATTGAAGCAAACGGCGGTATGCTTCCGAGACTCTCGGCAAAGCTCAGCGGCGTGCTGGCCAATAATCCCATTCCCCTGCTCGGCGATATTCCATACATAGGAAAGCTTCTTTTTTCACATAATATACTTGTATATCTTGGAATCATCATTGCCGTCCTCGCCTTTTTGTATATGAACAAAACTCGCATAGGTCTACGGATGCGTGCCGTTGGGGAAGCCCCTGCTACGGCAGATGCGGCAGGTATTAACGTTACGCTTACAAAATATGTGCATATCCTTCTGGGCGGCGGCATCTGCGGTCTCGGCGGTGCATATCTCTCCCTGGCGTATTTTGACGGACAGTGGCAAAACGCCTGCGTCAGCGGGCAGGGCTGGATTGCAGTTGCATTGGTTATTTTTGCAAACTGGAATCCTGTGAAGGCGATTTGGGGAACGTTACTCTTTGGTATGTTTGAAGTGATTCGTTTCCGGGTGGGCTGGCTCCGGATTCCACCGGCTTTTTGCGATATGCTCCCCTATGTTATTACGACGCTGATTCTGGTAATCGCATCGATTCGCAAATCCCGGGAACGCAGACAGCCTATGGGCTGTGGAAATAATTATTTCCGTGAGGACAGATAAGGAGATTCCATATGTTAGATTTTTACGAAACCATTGTTAAACACGTCAAAACGCCCAAGGAGCGTCTTCTGGATGTGGGGTTTGGTATAGCCGGACTTGTCGGTGCTGTTGTTGTCTTTATTCTGGCCGACATAATGTCCCTTCATTCCATCGGCCTTGCCGGTGCACTCTGTGCCCTCTTTTTTGGTCTGCGAGCAGCTATCTTTAATAATTGGGAATATGAATATATTGTCACTTCCGGCACCGTGGATATCGATCAGATTATTGCCCGCCGCAAACGGAAGCGGATGATTTCCTTTGACTGTCGTGACTGCCGAATCATTGCACCCATGAATCGAGGGAATTATTATACGGAATACAAGAATCTCCCTACGCAAAATTACACGGCTTATCCGGAACACGAAGATAACTACTTTGCTGTTATGGAGCGTAGCGGTGTTCTGACTGCCGTTTTGTTTCAGCCCACAGAAGATATGGTACAGCTCTTTAAAAACTATAATCCGCGAAACGTATTTATTTCATAATTGTTGGCAATAATTTTTATAATATAAAATAGGAGGTTTTTACTATGGCAAATTTGAAAGGAAGTCGCACGGAAGCAAATCTTATGGCAGCTTTTGCAGGCGAATCACAGGCACGCAACAAGTATACCTATTATGCTTCCAAGGCTAAAAAGGATGGTTATGAGCAGATTGCCGAAATCTTTACGGAAACTGCAAATAACGAAAAAGAGCACGCAAAGATCTGGTTCAAGCTTTTACATGACGGCATTGCCGACACACTGACCAATCTCAAGGACGCTGCCGCAGGCGAAAATTACGAATGGACCGAAATGTACGCAGAATTTGCGAAGGTTGCGAAAGAAGAAGGCTTTGACCATATCGCCGCTCTTTTTGAAGCGGTTGGCAAAATCGAAAAGGAGCACGAAGAACGCTACAATGCCCTTACGAAAAACGTAGAGGACGGTACCGTTTTCAAAAAGAACAGCGAGCAGGTTTGGATTTGTGCCAACTGCGGTCATATCCATGTAGGTGCAGAAGCACCCATGGTATGCCCCGTCTGTGCCCATCCGCAGGCATACTTTAAGATTCTGGCAAAGAATTATTAAATTAAACCCATTTTAATAACATGCATGACGGCCCAAAAACACACTGTTTTTCGGGCCGTCTCTTTTTATACTACTCCCATTTCCAGATAAGTATTGATAATTAATTTTTGTACCTGAAAAAGTGGAAGTCCAAAAATTGAAATATAGACCTTTTCCTTTTGATACTAAAAATATTGTGAAGGTAGTGACAAATTCCGCATAATGTGGTATAATTGTATGGAGAATTGGAATATTTTTCTGATTTTTTTCAGTCTATATGAGTAGAAAGAGTTAGACAAACACGAGGACAATGTAATGGTTGAAAAAGTTGAATTTACCAATATGTGTATGATATGCGACAAAAACAAAGTTGTCGTTATTGATAGGAAAAAGAAAGATTGGCCTGGCATTACCTTTCCCGGCGGTCATGTGGAGTTGGGCGAATCTTTTACGGATGCAGTTATACGAGAGATACAGGAAGAAACAGGACTAACTATCTATTCTCCCCAATTATGCGGCATAAAAGATTGGTATGAGGACGAATGCAGATATGTCGTGCTTTTTTATAAAGCAACTCAGTTCGAGGGCAATCTACTTTCTTCTTCCGAAGGAGAAGTACGGTGGGAGGATATTGAGAATCTTTTAGGTCTAAACCTCTCCCTTGATATGAATGATATGCTCCGTGTCTTTACAGAAGATGACTTGAGTGAGTTCTTCTATTATCAAAAAGATAATAAGTGGGTATATGATTTGAAATAGTAAGACAAATTCCAATTTGTTGAACTAAATACATCTATGATAAGGTGCATACTATAAATGTATCCGTATTTCTGTATGCACCTTTTTGTATACTTTTACCCATCAATACTTATCCAGAAATGGGAGTTATACTATAACGACAATCCTTCAAATATTTGCCAAACGCCTGCCTTCATTTTATGTAAGCCGGTTTTTCACCACTTTTTTTACTATAAAAAACTCTCGAAAAAAAACTGCGTATTTTTCAAAAAAAGACTTGACAAAATCCGGCGGTCGTGCTATACTATATAGGTACTGCAAATGCTGTCCTAGCTCAGTAGGTAGAGCACTTCCTTGGTAAGGAAGAGGTCGGCGGTTCAAATCCGCTGGACAGCTCCATGAAGCGAACCGAATCGGTTCGCTTTTTTATTGTATTAACGCTTTTTTAGGACGTAACAAAAAGCCTCGTATTAAGACCAAATGAAGTTCGAGCTTATGTCTCTGTCGTCCCCTGTTTTTCGGCACACCGTAAATGCTGTGCCCCACATATTGATTGTATAAAAAATCCCCACACAGATGTGTGGGGATGATTTTTGGTGTGTCTCTTATCTCTCGTAGAAGTCGTCGAGTGTTCTTACCATATCTTCGTGAGCTTCTGCTACTCTTGCCGCAATATCCATGTCGTTATTGAGCTTGATATCACCGGTCATAGCGTCAACAATTGAACGGCTAACTGCAGAGGACGGGTTTTCCAGAAGCGTCTGACCATACTCATCAATGCCTTCGTAGAATGCTTTGATGTTTGCAGGCTTTCTGCCGGATTCTGCAATGGTGTCCAGAGCGGCTTTCATGATCGGGAAGCCGGAAGGACATTCAGAAGCGTTAATCATCTGTGCTTCTTCGCTCAGATAGTACTTCAGCCAATCTTTCGCAGCATCCTTTACTACATCTTCAGCACCGGAATAAATCTGCCAAGTATTCGGTACATAAATACTGGCACGTCCGCCGTTCCAGCCGATAGGCAGCATCATTACATCGTAGTTGAGATCCGGTGTCCAGTTGTTAATCTGTGCAATAGAAGAAGACTGGATAATAGCCATAGCGATGTGACCCTGAGAAAATGCCTGTGCGGTACCGCCCAGTGCAGAGATTTCCGGGCCGCTCATTACGTGACCTGCACGGATCGGTGCTGCATATTTTTCCATTGCTTCTACAATCTTGGGATCGTCCAGATTGGAGTACTGATAATTGTCTTTGTACGGTTGAACGCCAACTGCACTCATGAAGGGCAGCCAACCAAGTGTAATGTTAGCAAGGTAGTCAATACCGTATACCTTTGAGCCGTCTGCACGGGTAAAGGTAAGCTCAGCGGCCATGTTCAGCATCTGCTCCCATGTCCAGTCTTCCGAGGGGTATGCTACGCCGCGTTCTTCAAGGATGTCCTTATTAATGATAACGCCGGCAGCATTCAGAGCGTGGGGTACACCCCAGAGATGACCTGCTTCATCTTTGATTGCAAACAGTGCTTGGTTATAGAGAGAGGTGTCCAGTTCGCTGTTCGCCCAGCCCATCAGGTCCTCTACCTGTCCGTTTGCGCCCATTGTCATGGCCTGCATAGAGTCGGTAAACCATACCGGTGTTACGCCCGTCTTTGCGGCAACCTGCAACTGCAGTTTCTGGGTAAAATCACCCCATGCAGTTTCGTCAGTGGTAACCTCATACTTGTCAGCAGTAGCAGCTTTGAAGTTATCAACAACCTTCATAGCGGTTACACCAGAACCACCGGGAAGGCCGATAAGTAACTTAACCTTGCCATCTGCAGTAAGGCTACCGGATTCCTTCTTACAGCCCGGTAACAGCGTTAATGCCATTAACACTGCAAGAGCTGCACAAAGAGCTTTCTTCATTTCAAACTCCTCCTAAAATAAATTTTTTTGGGATTCTGCATCCCTATTTCCAGAATATTATACCATAATAGTTTTTTTTTCGCAAGCTTTTTTATGAAAAATTTGACTATTTTCTTCTTCTGCCGGACGCCAATTTGTAAAAAAGCTGAAATTTCAAGAAAATTTACCAGCCAACCGTTATTGCAATTTAAACGTTGCAACTTCATTTTGGGCAAATTCTTTTTTGTACTTCTGTTTTCAAACTGTTACACGCATTTCGCTTTCCTTCTTTTTCATGTGCCATTTTTGTCAGCTTTGCCCGAACCGTTCTCTTTTCTCCCCGTATTTATGGGTTTTATCAACAAAATTCCCTTTCTTTTTTAATTTCTATTTACAAACGCCTCCCCATGTGTTATAATATAATATGTATTTTTTTGAAAGGGGTTATGGTGGTTTTGGACGTAATTTTAGATAAAATTCTGTTACTTTCCATTATCATGCTCATCGGCTTTCTTGCAGAGAAAACCGGATATGTGAAAGGTCTCCGTGCCTCTGTGTCCCCGCTCCTGACACGTATCACCCTTCCGCTTCTTGTTATTACGACGCTTTCCGGTCAAGCCCGGAATCCGCAGACGCAGAACACTGCCATCGCTGTTTTTGTGTTTGGAATTGTATTTGTGTTCATTCTTCTCTTTCTGGGGAAGTTGTCCGTGCTTCCTTTTCGGTTTGATAAAAAGCGGAAGGATGTCCATATATGCCTGACGGCTTTCGGTAATTCGATTTTTCTCGGTTATCCCCTTCTGGATGCCCTCTGGGGTCCCCAGGCTGTGTTTTATGCGGCGTTCTTTTCCATTGCCAACGATCTGACGGCATGGACGGTTGGCATTTTAATTTTAAGCCGTACCAAAAGCGGAAAACTGGATTTTCGGCGGCTTCTGAATCCGACCACGCTTTCCTATGTTGTGGGTGCACTGCTGTTTATTTTCTCCTTGCGGCTACCCGATAAGTTGCACCAAACGGCCGCCACCATCGGCAGCACTACCACCGTACTATCCATGCTCTTTCTGGGGGCAACGCTGGCATCTGTCCGTCTTAAAGAGCTTTTCGCGAGTCTTTCCTCTATAACCATTATCCTGATTAAAATGATCCTTGTACCGTTAGGGGCTTTTTATGTATTGCGTTGGCTGATTCCTGCACTGACACTTCCCGTTGATGCAATGATTGCCGCCGTGGTGGCACTGGAGCTTGCCATGCCCTGCCAATCCGTCTTTCCGATTTTGGCACAGGAATTTGGCAGTGATGCAGAATATGCCGCCACCACCATTTGCCTTACAACAGCCGCCAGCTTACTCACGCTTCCCTTTATTTATACATTTATGATTTGAAAGGATGGTTTAACATGACACCAAAGGTAGCACTTATTATGGGCAGTGATTCTGATTTACCGGCACTGCGTCCCTGCATTCAAGCACTGAAAAAATTCGGCATAGAGGTGGAAGCCCGTGTGCTTTCTGCCCACCGCACACCGGATGCCGCCGCCGTGTTTGCCAAAAACGCAAAGGAACGTGGATTTTCCGTCATTATCGGTGCCGCCGGAAAGGCCGCCCATTTGCCGGGCGTTTTAGCCGCCTTTACCACATTGCCGGTTATCGGTATTCCGATTAAATCCTCTACGATGGACGGATTGGATTCTCTTCTTTCTATTGTGCAGATGCCAAAAGGGATTCCTGTGGCCACTGTCGCGATTGACGGCGGCGAAAACGCCGCTATTTTGGCAGCCCAGATGATTGCACTTTCTAATCCTGCGGTGGCACAGAAATTAGAAGAACATAAGCTACATATGCTCCGGGAGGTGGGCGAAAAAGATGCCCGACTTCAGGAAGAGCTGAAAAATATATAGCCGGAGGGATAACATGGAAGAAATGAAATTACACGAAGAATGCGGGCTGTTCGGCATTTTTGATAATGACGGTCTGGACTGTGCACACCTGACCTATTACGCCCTGTATGCTCTGCAACACCGTGGACAGGAAAGTGCTGGCATCGCCGTAAATGATGACGGTGTGATTATTTACCATAAAGACGTGGGGCTCGTTCCCGATGTTTTCAATGAGGTTGTCCTGAATCATCTGAAGGGGCACGCCGCCATTGGGCACGTTCGCTACTCCGGCTCCGACAAGGTTCGAGAAGATGCCCAGCCCCTTGTCACCCGTTATAAAAAAGGAACGCTTGCCACCGCCTACAACGGAAGCCTTGCGGATTCCGTAGGAGAACGCTCCCGCCTGGAGTCTGACGGTGCGATTTTCCAGACCACCAGCGACACGGAAATTATCAACTATCTTCTGGCACGTGAGCGTGTGAAGACCCACAGCATTGAGGACGCACTCGTGCGTGTACTCCGTACCCTTAAGGGTGGCTACTCCCTTCTTGTAATGAGCCCCCGTAAGCTGATTGCGGCACGGGACCCGCTTGGCTACCGTCCCCTTTGCATCGGCAAAAAGGAAAACAGCTACATTTTTGCTTCCGAAAGCTGTGCTCTGGATGCAATCGGTGCACAGTTTATACGGGATGTTGAGCCCGGCGAGGTTGTTGTAGCTGACCGGGACGGTCTGCGGTCTATCCGGGAAAACTGTTCCGATAAAAGTGCACTTTGTATTTTTGAATATATTTATTTTGCCCGTCCCGACAGTGTGATTGAAGGGACAAGCGTATACGAAGCCCGTGTACAGGCCGGCCGTGCTCTGGCAAAGGCAGACCCGGTCGATGCCGACATCGTAATCGGCGTTCCCGATTCCGGCATCTGTGCCGCCATCGGATATGCAGAGGAAAGCGGTATTCCCTATGGTACAGGCCTGATTAAGAACCGCTATATCGGCAGAACCTTTATCCAGCCTTCCCAGGCAATGCGAGAGCAAAGCGTTGACATCAAGCTGAACGCACTGTCCTCGCCCATTAAGGGAAAGCGGGTTGTCATCGTGGACGACTCCATTGTCCGCGGTACCACCTGTCGGAAGCTCATCGCCATGCTGAAGAAGGCCGGTGCAACAGAGGTGCACATGCGAATTTCCTCCCCCTTATTCCTGTGGCCCTGCTATTTCGGTACGGATGTAGGCTCCAAGGACGAGCTCATCGGTTGCAAGATGACCGTTCCGGAAATGAAGGAGAAATTCGGTGCTGACTCCCTCTCCTTCCTACGCATCGAAGACCTCGCCACCCTTGTTCCCGGTAGAACCCGCGGCTTCTGCAAAGCCTGCTTTACCGGTGAATATGATATAGAAATCCCAAAAGAACGGCAATTACGTCCGTTCCAAGAAAGGAGACTGACTGAAAATGACTAACAGTGCATACAGCTCTGCCGGCGTAAATATTGAAGCCGGCTATGAGGCCGTCCGCCTCATGAAAGACCATGTAAAGAGGACCAATGTTCCCGGTGTATTATCGCCTATCGGTGGCTTTGGCGGTCTTTTTGCCCCGAATCTTGTCGGAATGGAGGAGCCGGTTCTGGTTTCAGGTACCGACGGCGTAGGCACAAAGCTGAAGCTGGCTTTTCTCATGGACAAGCATGATACCGTAGGGCAGGACTGCGTTGCCATGTGCGTAAACGATATCGTTTGCAGCGGTGCCCGTCCCCTCTTTTTCCTTGACTATGTTGCCGTGGGGAAAAACGAGCCGGAAAAGGTGGCTGCCATTGTAAAGGGTGTGGCAGACGGCTGCGTCAGTGCCGGCTGTGCCTTAATCGGCGGCGAAACCGCAGAAATGCCCGGCTTTTATCCCGTAGACGAATATGACCTTGCCGGCTTTGCCGTTGGTGTTGTGGACAAAAAGAAAATTATTGACGGCACAAAGCTGAAGGAAGGGGATGTGCTTTTGGGTCTTGCTTCCTCCGGTGTACATTCCAACGGTTTCTCTCTGGTTCGCAAGCTTTTCAATATCGGCAAAGGACAGTCCCTGGGCGAATACATTGATTCTCTGGGTACTACGTTAGGCGAAGCTCTCCTTGCCCCCACCCGGATTTATGTCAAGGCCATTCTTGCGCTTATGGAAAAGGTAGAAATCAAAGCCATCAGCCATATCACCGGTGGCGGCTTTATTGAAAATGTACCGCGTATGATGGGTGAGGGTATGACCGCCGTGATTGATACAGCCTCCTATCCCCTGCCGCCTATCTTCAAGCTGATGCAGGAAATCGGCAAAATTCCCGATTCGGAAATGTACAACACCTTCAACATGGGCATCGGTATGATTGTTGCCGTGGATTCTGCACATGCAGACGAAGCGAAGGCTATTCTGGAAGAAGCCGGCGAAACTGTATATAAAATCGGTAAAGTTACGGGCGGAAATGAGGGTGTCCGGCTGGTATAAATCGAGATTTTTACCTTAAATACAGAAATTTTGCAAAAAATTCTTGACAAAGAATACAAAAAGCGATATAATATCGTGTGTTACTACTTATGTATAAAATGGACTCAGGAAAGTTGAGGTGTAGAAAATGGCAGTACCGAAGAATAAAATATCCAAGGCAAGACGTGATAAGAGACGTGCAACGTACAAGCTGACTGTACCCGGCATGGTTGAATGTCCGAAGTGCAAAGCTTTAATCCGTCCCCATCGGATTTGCAGTGCCTGCGGCTACTATAAGAACAGAGAGGTCGTAAAGGTATCTGAATAAGTCTTTTTTCTGGGCGGCAGTTGCCGCCCGGTTGTGACTTCCTGCAACCAGATTTTTAGCAGAAAACAGAAAGCAAAAAGTATCTTCCACGAAGACATGACTTTTGCTTTCTTTTGATACACATATTAAAAAGCATTCACTAAAATTTTGCCACAGGAGCGTTTGTTTATGGTTTCTAAAAGCGTTGTTGTACTCAATCAGGTAGGTTTACATGCCAAAACAGCTACATTGTTCATTCAGAAGGCCAATGAATTTAAGGCCGCTATTTGGGTGGAAAAGGACGCACGCCGCGTCAATGCCAAAAGCCTTCTGGGCGTTTTATCCTTGGGTATTACGCGCGGAACAGAAATCATGCTTTCTGCAGAAGGGGCTGATGAAGAAGAAGCTTTGTCTTCCTTAATTTCCCTTATCAGCAGTACTGTGTCTGAATAATAATGTATAGAACAAACAGCCCCAAAGGGCTGTTTTTTTCTACATCTGAAAGTTGGAAAGGTGAGAAATATTATGAAAAAATCCGCTATCTTCTCTTCCGTTGATTTGCATCGAGATAAAATTCTGGCCGCCGAACGGTTTATTTGGGAAAATCCGGAAACAGGGTACCGGGAGTATAGGACCGGTGCCTATATGGAAAAACTATTTGAAGATTTAGGATACCGTTTAACCCGTGCCGGAAATGTTCCGGGTTTTTTTACAGAAATCGATACAGGTCGTCCGGGTCCGAAGATTCTCGTTTTTGGTGAGCTGGATTCTGTGATTTGCCCCACACATCCGGAAGCAAATAAAGAAACCGGGGCAGTCCATGCTTGCGGTCACCATGCACAGTGTGCGGCACTGTACGGTCTTGCAGCTGCACTGAAAGCACCCGGTGCACTGGACGGACTCTGCGGTAAAATTATGCTTTGTGCTGTACCTGCCGAAGAATATCTGGAAGCGGATTTCCGTGAAAGCCTTCGTGCCGAAGGTAAAATCCACTACCACTCCGGCAAAACGGAATTTCTGTACCGCGGTTATTTTGACGATGTCGATATGGCCATGATGGTGCACACCACCAATGCACAGCAGGATTTCCGTATTATTCCGGGTGGCGTAGGCTTTGTATATAAGAAATTTACATTTCACGGCGTTTCCGCACATGCAGGCGGTTCGCCCCAGCTTGGTGTAAACGCACTGTATGCGGCGACAAATGCCCTTTCTGCGGCAAATGCACTGCGTGAAACCTTTGTGGAGCAGGATTTGATGCGGTTTCACCCCATACTGTCTGCCGGTGGTAATGCGGTAAGTGCCATTCCTGACACGGCTGTCATTGAAAGCTATGTCCGTGGCAAAACCTTTGATGCGATCCTTCGGGAATCAACCAAAATCAACCGCGCCTTCGCCGGAAATGCCGCGGCAATCGGTGCAACGCTCACCCTTTCCGATATTCCCGGCATGCCACCTACACATAACAGCGTTCCTTTCCTCCGTGTTGCAAAAGACGCTATGCTCTCCCTTTCTCAAAATATTTTGGAAAGAGATGGCTACAGCACAGGCAGTACAGATATGGGCACAATGACCGCTGTTATGCCCGCTATTCATCCGTACGTAGGCGGTGCTTCCGGCACATCCCACGGTAGCGATTATCGAATTACCGATCCGGAAAAGGCTTGTGTCACCTCTGCCAAAATGCAGCTTGCCACACTTCATCTGCTTCTCGAAAATGAAGCCGTACGGGCAAAAGAGGTGCTTGCCGAAACGAAAATCCCCTATGCATCCAAGGAAGCCTTTTTCAAAGATTTTGACCGATTTGACAAAATAACCGAAGCTGTTTCCTATCAGGAAGACGGCACGGTTCTGTTAACCCCATGAATGAACGAATTACTTCCAAACTGAAAACACTGCCCGATTCCCCCGGCGTTTACATTATGCGAGACGCCGACGGAACCATTATTTATGTCGGCAAAGCGAAGATTCTGAAAAATCGCGTCCGGCAATACTTTCATGGAACAAATCATACGCCCAAGGTTGCGGCAATGATTGAAAAAATCGAAGATTTTGAGTACATTCTCACCGACACGGAGTTTGAGGCACTGTGTTTGGAAAGTAACCTTATAAAAACGCACAAGCCCCGGTATAATATTCTGCTGAAGGACGACAAGGGGTATCCTTTTATAAAGATTACAGCGGAGGACTATCCCCGTATTACGCTTGCAAGGAAAAAGGAAGCAGACGGAGCCCAGTACTTTGGACCTTATCCCAGCAGTGCGGTAGTGTACGAAACCCTGGACGTTGTGCGGCGAATTTTTTCCATTCAACACTGTAATAAAAAATTTCCGGCAGAAATCGGCAGAACCCGTCCCTGCCTCTACCATGCCATGCATCGATGCAGTGCTCCCTGTACCGGGCAAATTCCGGTAGAAGCTTACCGGAAAACTTTTGAAGAAATAACTCGTTTTTTAAACGGTGACCATACCCGTCTTATCCGAGAGCTGGAAGAAAAAATGGAGGAGGCCGCCACCGACCTTGCCTTTGAAGCAGCGGCCGCCTACCGGGATAAAATAGAAGGTATTCGCCGCATTGCCAAACAGCAGAAGGTGATTACCGGTAAAAAGGACGCAGATATTTTTGCCCTGGCATTGGAAGAAGATTTGGCTGTCTTTGCCGTTTTCTTTATACGGGGCGGAAAGCTTCTCGGAAGCCGCCTATATAGAGAAAGCGGTGGTCTTTATGCTTCGGATGCAGAAACGCTGGCAGATTTTGTGCAGGCGTATTACAGCCGGGACGTTGCGGTACCGTCACAAGTGTATACCGCCCTCCCCCTGCCGGATGCCACCGAGCTGGCGGCTTGGCTGACAGAAAAAAGAGAGAAAACCGTTCATATGCATACGCCCCAACGGGGCGAACTCCGCCAGCTTTGCGATATGGCCGCCAAAAACTGTGCCCACGCATTGGAAACCTTTAAGATCGATGAACTGCGAAAAACCAACCGGGACCGTGCCCTTTCCGACCTACAGGAAGAAATCGGCATGGAAAAGCCGCCTGTGCGGATTGAAGCTTATGACATTTCTAATACCGGCGGCAGTGAAAACGTCGGCTCTATGGTTGTTTTTCTGAATGGGAAAAAAGCACCGGCAGAATACAAGCGATTTAAAATCAAGTATATCATCGGCTCCAATGACTATGACTGCATGAAGGAAGTACTCTCCCGTCGGTTTCTCCGATATCACGGTGCGGATTCCGGCTTTTCCGCACCGCCGGATCTGATTTTAGTAGACGGTGGTCTCGGTCATGTGCACGCCGCCGAGGAGATTTTGGAGCGGCTCGCCATTTCCATTCCCGTTTTGGGCATGGTGAAGGATGACCGTCACCGTACCCGGGGGCTCATTCACAGCGACGGTACGGTGAGCCTTACACCGGGCAGTGCCGCCTTTCGGCTTGTGACGCTCATACAAGACGAGGCACACCGGTTTGCAATTTCCTACCACAAAAATCTCCGCACGAAAAAAACCTTCGCCGGAGAGCTGGACGGCATACGGGGTGTAGGCCCGGCAAAGAAAAAGGCACTTATGACCCACTTCAAATCCATCACCGCCATCCGGGAAGCTACCGCCGAAAAACTGGCAGAGGTCAAGGGCATTGATCGGACAACTGCGGAAAATATTTATGCTTATTTTAAAGAAAAAAACAAAAAATAATAAAAAACTCTTTACAAACAGGCTTTATCTGTGATACTGTAAAAAAAGAAGAACACAGAAAGGAAATCATCATGGCAAAAAATTTGATCATTGTGGAATCTCCTGCCAAGGCAAAAACAATTAAAAAGTATCTGGGAAGGGACTATAATGTCGTTGCTTCCTTCGGCCATTTGCGGGATCTGCCGAAAAGTCAGCTCGGCATAGATGTAGAGAATAATTTTGAACCCCGATACATTACCATTCGCGGAAAGGGGGACCTTCTGGCAACCTTAAAAAAAGAAGCCAAAGCGGCAGAGCATGTCTTCCTCGCCACTGACCCTGACCGAGAGGGCGAAGCCATTTCCTGGCATCTGGCACATATTCTCGGTCTTGACCCTACGTCAAAATGCCGTATCACCTTCAATGAAATCACGAAGGACGTTTTGAAAGCCGCTGTAAAGGACCCGCATCCCATCAACCTGGATTTAGTGGACGCACAACAGGCACGCCGCGTTTTAGACCGTATTGTAGGCTATAAGCTTAGCCCCCTACTTTGGCGTAAGGTAAAAAAAGGGCTTTCTGCCGGTCGTGTACAGTCCGTAGTCACCCGTCTTGTGGTGGAACGTGAACGAGAAATTGAGCAGTTTATCCCCGATGAATACTGGACAATCAATGCCCAGCTGAAGGGAAAGGATGCCCACGCTTTTAAAGTGAAATTCCACGGCAAAAACGGCAAAAAGTTCACCATTCGCGATGCGAAGACGGCAGATACCATCTTCGCCGAACTGCAAGACAGTGCTTTTCAGGTGTCTACCGCCAAATATGACGAACGCAAAAAATCGCCTGCACCTCCCTTCACCACCAGTACCATGCAACAGGAAGCGGCACGCCGGCTGAATTATACATCCCGTAAAACCATGTCCGCCGCCCAGATTCTTTATGAAGGCGTGGATATTGAGGGCTACGGCACTGTCGGTCTTATCACCTATATGCGTACCGACTCGCTCCGTATTTCTGCTGAAGCCTCCACTGCGGCACTTTCTTTTATCCGTAGTCGTTACGGCGCAGAGTATGCCCCTTTGAGCCCCAGAGCCTATAAAAGCCGTGCCGCGGCACAGGATGCCCACGAAGCCATCCGCCCCACCCATATTGAAATTACGCCTGAAATCGCAAAAAAGGATTTAACTTCGGAGCAGTACAAGCTGTATAAGTTAATTTGGGAACGGTTTATGGCAAGCCAGATGGCCGATGCCATTTATAACACTTTGCAGACAGATATTACCGCCGGGAACTATCTTTTCAAGGCTTCTTTTGCCAAGGTGAAATTCCCCGGCTTTGAGTCCGTATACAAAACGGAAGCGGAGAACGAAGAGGAATCGACAGATATGCCCTCTCTTCGTGTCGGTGACAGTCTCACGCTGAAAAAGCTTGAAAAACAGCAAAACTTTACAGAACCGCCCTCCCGGTATACGGAAGGTGCTCTGATTCGTGCCATGGAGGAAAAGGGTATCGGGCGGCCCAGCACCTATGCCCCCACCATTTCCACCATCTTAAACCGTGGCTATGTTGTGCGGGAAAAGAAGCTGTTTATGCCCACCGAACTGGGCTATGTGACTACAGACCTGATGACCGAGCACTTCGGCACGCTCATCAACGTGGAATTTACCGCCGATATGGAGGAACAGCTGGACCGTGTGGAGGAGGGTACAGAAAACTGGGTGCAAATTATGCAGGATTTCTATACGCCCTTTGCCGAAACGCTTGAAAAGGCAGATGCCGCCATTGGCAAGGTTTCCCTTACAGACGAGGTCTCTGATGTCATTTGTGATAAATGCGGCAGAAACATGGTATATAAAATGGGACGGTTCGGAAAGTTCCTGGCTTGCCCCGGCTTCCCCGAATGTCGGAATGCAAAGCCCATTGTTACGGACATCGGCACGCCCTGCCCGAAATGCGGCGGCAAGGTGCTGGAACGCCGTTCTAAGAAGGGACGTATTTTCTACGCCTGTGAAAACAGTGATACCTGTCAGGTTGTTCTTTGGGATAAACCCACCGGAGAATTGTGCCCCAAATGCGGCAGTCCTCTCGTTTCTAAAAAACGCGGGCGAAGCACCGTTGTGGACTGCTCCAACCGGGAATGCGGAAAGACCAAGGAGAAATAAACATGCAAATTCATGTAATCGGTGGCGGTCTTGCAGGCTGTGAGGCCGCCTATGCCGCTGCAAGCCGCGGGGCGGAAGTGGTTCTGCACGAAATGAAGCCACACCGGTATTCCCCGGCACATTCCATGGAGGATTTGTGCGAGCTTGTTTGCAGTAATTCCTTAAAGGCCTCCCGGCTGGATTCTGCCGGTGGGCTCCTAAAAGCGGAAATGGAAATTTTAGGCTCCTGTACACTGATGGCGGCAAAGGTAACCTCTGTTCCGGCAGGCGGTGCTCTGGCAGTGGACAGGACGCTTTTTGCTAAAGAAGTAACCCGTCTGATTTCCACGCATCCCGGCATTACGGTTTTGCGTGAGGAAGTGACGGCTCTGCCCCGGGACGGGATTACCATTATTGCCACCGGACCGCTGACCGACGGTGCACTTGCCGAGGAAATCCGCACGCTTTGCGGTGATACCTTACGGTTTTACGATGCCGCCGCCCCCATTGTGGAGCGGAGCAGTATCGATATGGAAAACGCCTTTTTTGCCGCACGGTACGGACGGGGCGATGATGACTACATAAACTGCCCCATGACCGAAGCGGAATACGACGCCTTCTATGCCGCCCTTATCACGGCGGAGCGTGCCCCACTCCACGAAGCGGATACTGTGAAGGTATTTGAAGGCTGTATGCCCGTGGAGGTTATGGCCGCCCGTGGTCGAGACACGCTTTTGTACGGTCCTCTCAGACCGGTAGGACTGCGAAACCCCAAAGACGACAAGCGTCCCTTTGCCGTGGTGCAATTGCGACAGGATAACCGAGAGGGTACGCTTTATAACCTTGTGGGCTTCCAAACAAATTTAAAGTGGGGCGAGCAGAAACGGGTCTTCTCCATGATCCCTGCTCTGAAAAACGCGGAGTTTGTCCGCTATGGCGTTATGCACCGAAACAGCTTTATCCGTTCCCCCGAAGTACTTTCCGGCGACTTTTCTCTCCGCCTTTGGCCGGACATCTTCTTTGCCGGACAGATTACGGGCGTAGAAGGGTATATGGAATCTGCCGCTTCCGGTATTATGGCAGGCATCAACGCCGCACGGCGAGGCAACGGACAGGAAACCGTTATACTGCCACCGGAAACCATGCTGGGGGCGCTGAGCCGCTATATCTCCGATTCTGCTTGTGGTGACTTCCAACCCATGAACGCAAATTTCGGTATTTTACCGCCTCTTCCCACACGAATCCGGGATAAGCACGAACGCTATCTTGCCCTTTCCCGGCGTTCCCTTGCACAGCTTACGGAAAAATTTTAAAAATTTCGTAAATATAGTCTTGCTTTTTTTCCAAAAATGATGTAAAATATATGCAGTAAAAGAAAGAGGAGCGATATACGGATGATAACCCACGGAAACGACATTAAAATTTTCACTGCAAATTCCAATGCGAAGCTTGCAGCCGATATTGTTGCAGAGCTGAAGAAAAAGGTTGCGGAGCATAGACTGAATTCTGCAGGCAACGGTATGCATGTAGGCGAGATTTCCCTTGGCAAATCGGAAGTCGGCAAATTCAGTGACGGTGAGATTTTTGTAAATATCAATGAAACTGTACGCGGTTCCGATGTTTTCGTGGTACAGTCTACTTGCGATCCCGTGAATGATAATCTCATGGAGCTTTTAATCATGATCGATGCCTTCAAGCGTGCCTCCGCCGGTCGCATTACTGCCGTTATTCCCTATTACGGCTATGCCCGACAGGATCGGAAAGCCAAGGCTCGTGACCCGATTTCTGCAAAACTGGTGGCTGACCTTATCGAAACTGCCGGTGCAGACAGAGTGCTCACCATGGATCTTCACGCGGCACAAATCCAGGGCTTCTTTAATATCCCCGTAGATCATCTGCTTGGTTTTGCCAAGCTGGCTCCCTATTATGTAAACAAGTTTGCAGATCATATGGACGATGTTGTCGTTGTCTCTCCGGACTTCGGCAGTGTTACACGTGCCCGGAAATTTGCACAGCGTCTCAATGTTCCCATTGCAATTATTGATAAGAGAAGACCCCGGGCTAATGTTGCCGAGGTTATGAATATTATTGGCGATATTAAGGATAAAACAATTATTTTGGTAGATGATATGATTGATACCGCGGGTACAATTACAAACGGTGCACAGGCACTTATGGACCGTGGTGCAAAGGGAATTTATGCATGCTGTACACATCCCGTACTGTCCGGTCCGGCACTGGAAAGAATTGAAAAATCACCTATTCGTGAGCTTCTTGTACTGGACACCATTGCACTCACGCCGGATAAAATGCTGGATAAGATTCATGTGCTGTCTGTGGCTGATATTTTCGCAGAGGCTATTAAACGTATATACGCTGATATTTCTGTCAGCCCTATGTTTGCGTAGCACCCATATGTGTTCATAAAGGGGGGGTGTAGCAAAACGATTTTTTAAATCAGGTTGACTACATCCCCTTTTGATTTTGGGCTGAGTGGATTTAGATGCAGAACGGACAAACCAAAGGGAAATGCGGATGTATCCGCATTTGACCATTGCCCGACGGCGTACGTAGGTACGCCGAGTGGTTCGGTTTGTTCGTAGTTCAAAGACAAATAAGCGAAGAAATTCGCAAAACTTATTCTTTCTAAAACACTTACTTGTATTTTTAATAAAAGCCAAAAACTAATCGTTTCCTGCCTTTGAACGGTCGGCGCTAAATGCAGCAGCCCCTTTTTCTTTTCTGAAAATCTTGGGGGAAAGTCGGAATACGTAAACTTTTTTATAAACAAGGAGGAAAGCTGTGTCCTTACGCAAAAAAATTCTTTTAGTTCTGAATCCGATTGCCGGGAAAATGCGTGCACACAACTATGACATTCCTTCTCTCTTTTCCACGCACACACTAACAACCTATTATACGACCGACGGAGCATCCACTGAACTGTATGTGGCATCTTGTGCCTCTTTATATGATACCGTCATCTGTGCCGGGGGTGACGGGACGCTGCACCATGTGGTGAACGGCCTCATGCGACTGGAAAACCCTCCCACGCTGGGCTTTATTCCTTGTGGTACTACAAATGATTTTGCCGTAAGCCTTGGAATCCCCCGGGATATTCACGATGCCGCTGCCCTGATTGAGAAAGACCGTGCCATTCCTGTTGACATCGGTTCCTTCGGCAATCGTTTCTTTGTCTATGTGGCCTCCTTCGGGGCGTTTACAGAATCCTCCTACAAAGCACCGCAGGAAAGCAAAAACAGAATCGGCCGTATGGCGTACCTGTTTGAAGCGATGCGAGAATTTCCACGTATCCGTCCCTGTACGTTGTCTGTGGAAACAGATGTAGGGTCCTTCCGGGGCGACTATGTGTTCGGTGCCGTTTCCAATGCAACCACTTTGGGCGGATTTTTGCGTCTTTCCCCTGCCGATATCGCTTACGATGACGGTCTTTTTGAGGTTATGCTGATTACGATGCCCCGTTCTGTTATGGATTTCCAGCAAATCATTTTTTCACTGCTACGACGGCAGTACAATCCTGAATATATTACTTATATCAAAACAAAGCGTGCCCTATTCTCCATGGAACAAGGTGTCCCATGGTCACTGGACGGCGAATACGATTCCGGCAGTAACACGGTGGATATACAGATTCATCCCAAGGCTATCCGCTTGCATCTGTAAACCCATATTTTGGAGGAACGATTATGCACGAACTTTTAGCACCTGCCGGCTCCTTTGCCGCACTGCAGGCCGCAGTAGAAGCCGGTGCGGATGCGGTTTATCTCGGTCCCACTCGGCATAATGCCCGTCTTGGCGGGGAAAATTTTACAGAGGAGGCAATACGGGACGCCGTTCGGTATTGTCATCTTCGTCATAAAAAAGTATATATGACATTAAACACGCTTCTCTCCGACCGGGAGCTTGCGGAAATGAATGCGTATGCCTATTTTCTGGCCGAAAGCGGTATCGATGCCGTCATCGTCCAGGATATCGGTACTGCCTCTCTTCTCCGTGCCGCTGTCCCGGCACTTCCTCTTCACGCCAGCACCCAGATGACGGTGCACAACGCCTATGGCATAGTGCGTGCACAGGAACTGGGAATGGAGCGTGTTGTTCTTTCCCGGGAAGCCTTTTCTAAAGAGCTCATCCGGAAATCACCCATTGAAATTGAAGTGTTTATCCACGGTGCGCTCTGCGTTTCCTATTCGGGACAATGCTATTTCAGCAGTATGCTGGCAAGCCGAAGCGGAAATCGCGGCACCTGTGCACAGCCCTGCCGACACCGGTATCAAAACGGCTACGCACTAAGTCTGCATGATTTATGTCTTGCACAGCACATCCCCGAGCTTCTGTCTCTACCCATTGCTTCGCTGAAGATTGAAGGGCGGCTGAAATCCCCGGACTATGTCCGTGGCGTTGTTTCGGTATACCGTCAGCTTCTGGACGAGGGACGTGCGGCAACAAGGGAGGAAATGGATTTCCTTGCCCGGCTCTTTTCACGACAAGGCTTTACGGACGGCTATTTCACCGGCAAAAAGGGCCGTACGATGTTCGGATACCGAACAGAAGCCGATAAGCGTGCCTCCCAGGAAATTGCCGTTCCTCTCTCGACGGAAAAGAAAATCCCCCTTTCCATGCATCTGACCGCGTGCGAGGGTAAGCCCATCGCCTTACAGCTTTCTGACGGTGTGTATGCCGCCACTGTTACCGGTGATACGCCGCAAAAAGCCACAAACCGCCCCGTCACGGAAGCAGACTGCAAAAAGTCCCTGTCCAAAACCGGCGGGACACCTTACGTAGCCCACGTCACTGCAGATGTGGCACCGGACCTCTTTCTTTCCGCCGCTTCCCTCAATGCCCTGCGACGCAGTGGACTTGCCGCACTGGAAAAAGCCGCTGTACCGGTTCGTTCCGTACAGAAGGTATCCCTTTCCGTCCCCCATCACCCGGCAGAAAAAACGGGAACCCACTGTATTTTTCAAACCCCCGGCCAAATTCCGGATTCTCTGCAGGCCGATTTTATTTGGTTGCCCCTTTTTGCCATGGAGAAAGCTATGGGCGAAACGGTGGGGGCAATTTTACCGACGATTATTTTTGACAGCGAAATGGAGCCGGTTAAAAAACAGCTTGAAAAGCTTCGGGACGGCGGACTACGCCATGTTATGTGTCAAACGATCGGACAAAGCCTTTTGTGTCGGGAAATGGGACTTCTGCCCCATGGCGGCACAGGTCTTCATATATATAACAGCCGGAGCGCACAGTTATCGGATATGGAATCGCTGATTGCGTCCCCTGAATTACTTGCCTCGCAGCTGCAAAAAATGCCCAAGCCCCGTCCCCTTTCTGTGATGATATACGGTCGGCACACGCTGATGACAATGGAAAACTGTTTAGCACAGGTGCATGACCGTTGCCACGAGCGAAAAAATTTCTATCCCCTCACCGACGAAAAGGGAAATGTTTTCCCCGTGCTTTGTGCCTACCCCCACCGCAATGAGGTTCTCAATGCCCGACCGCTGTATATGCTGGACAAGCTAAGCACACTACGGGACATCGGTCCCCATGCCTTTGTTCTCCGGTTCACCACGGAAACAAAGCGAGAAGTGGAGGAAATTATGGCACTGTATCGGGCAGAAGCACCGTCCCCCTTCCCCTTCACCCGTGGATGCTTTTTTCCCCGGCAGAAATAAGACGGTTGATTTTCGGTAAAAGATAGCACAAAAGCAGTATAACAAGCCTGTGCTTCATGGTAATATGTCTATAAAACAGGCACGCTTTCTACGAAAGATGTGCGGAAAGGATTGTTTATTATGAAAAAACGTTATGCACAAGTCGGTGTTGGCGGCCGTGCCCGATTTTTTTATCAGGCAGTTGTCGGCACCTACAGCGAAACCTCCGAGCTCGTGGGCTTCTGCGATTTGAACCAGGCCCGCATGAATTATGCAAATTCTCTTCTTGCCAAGGAATACGGCGCCGCACCGATCCCCACCTATCCGGCAGAACGATTTGACGATATGATCCGGGAACAGAAGCCGGATGTGGTTATCGTTACCACTGTTGACCGTGCACATCACAAATACATCATTCGTGCTATGGAGCTGGGCTGTGACGTTATTACCGAAAAGCCCATGACCATGACGGCAGAAAAATGTCAGGAGATTATTGATGCCCAGAAGCGTACCGGCAGAAATGTTCGCGTCAGCTTCAATTATCGGTATGCACCCCTGCACACCAAATGTCGCGAGGTTATTGCCAGTGGCGTAATCGGCGATGTGTTCTCCGTGCATTTTGAATGGCTTCTGGATATCCGTCACGGTGCCGACTATTTCAGAAGATGGCACAGAGATAAGCGAAACAGCGGCGGTCTTCTTGTCCACAAATCCACCCACCACTTTGACCTTGTAAACTTCTGGATTGCCAGCCAGCCGAAAACGGTATTCGCTTTTGGCGATCTGAACTTTTACGGCAGAGAAAACGCTGAAAACCGCGGCGTCACCAAGTTCTATAACCGTTCCACAGGTAATCCCAATGCCGAGGGCGATCCCTTCGCCATTGATCTGACGCAGAACGAAACTCTCCGCGGTCTCTACTACGACGCCGAGAAGGAAGACGGTTACCTCCGTGACCAGAGCGTATTTGGCGATGGCATCAGCATTGAGGACACCATGGGCGTAATTGTAAAGTATAAGAGTGGTGCCATCATGACCTATTCTCTCAACACCTTCCTGCCCTACGAAGGCTATCGGATTGCATTTAACGGCTCTTTGGGCCGTCTTGAAATGACAAGTCTTGATATCCCGTACATTAACGGCGGCGGCGTTGTGGACGGTGCAGCTAAGGAACAGACCATCCGTGTATTCCCTATGTTCGGCACAGCTTACGACGTGGAATTTACAGAAGGCGAGGGCGGCCACGGCGGCGGCGACCCGGTACTTCTCAATGACCTGTTCGGCACCCCCGTCGAAGACGAATTCCACCGTGCCGCAAATCATGTGGACGGTGCCATGAGCATTCTTACAGGTATTGCGGCGAACAAATCCATTGCCACCGGTCGTCCTGTAGAGATTGATTCTCTTCTTCAACTCTAAAAAGAACTGTTTCCAGTGGAAAAGAGCACAAATGCAGTAGTATTTGTGCTCTTTTGTATGGTACGATTTAGTAAATTTATTGTATGTCTTCCCGATGGAGGCATAAAGAAAGGATGTTGAATATGAAAAAGCGTTACGTACAGGTTGGTCTCGGCGGCAGATCTGGTTTTTTCTGGCGTCCGATCGTAAGCACCTATAAGGAAACCTCTGAGCTTGTCGCTTTCTGTGATGTTAACCAGACGCGTATGGATTATGCCAACAGTGTTCTGGAAAAGGAATACAATCACGCACCCGTTCCCACCTATTCCATCGACAGATTTGACGATATGGTTCGTGAACAAAAAGCGGATGTTGTACTGGTTACTTCCGTTGACCGTACGCACCATAAATACATCATTCGTGCTATGGAACTGGGCTGTGATGTTGTAACCGAAAAGCCCATGACTACGACAGCTGAAAAATGCCAAGAAATCCTGGATGCCCAAAAGCGTACCGGCAGAAATGTTCGTGTAAGCTTTAACTACCGTTACAATCCTCTGCACACCAAATGCCGCGAAGTTATTGAAAACGGCGACATTGGCCAGGTTTTCTCCGTTCACTTTGAATGGCTTTTAGACACAAGCCATGGTGCGGATTATTTCAGAAGATGGCATAGAGACAAGAGAAACAGCGGCGGGCTTCTGGTACATAAATCCACCCACCATTTTGACCTTGTAAACTTCTGGATTGCCAGCCAGCCGAAAACGGTATTCGCCTTTGGCGATCTGAACTTCTACGGCAGAGAAAACGCCGAAAACCGCGGCGTCACCAAGTTCTATAACCGTTCCACGGGTAACCCCAATGCCGAAGGCGATCCCTTCGCACTGGACCTCACGAATTACGATGTAAACGAAAGCCTGTACCTGAAGGCAGAGCACGAAGACGGGTACATCCGTGACCAGAGCGTTTTCGGTGACGGTATCAGCATTGAAGATACTATGGGTGTTCTCGTTAAATATAAGAACGGTGCCATGATGACTTATTCACTGAATGCTTACATGCCTTACGAAGGCTACCGTGTAGCTTTTAACGGTTCTAAGGGCAGAATGGAGCTTACCGTTATTGATAAGCCCGTATATAACGAAGACGGTGTTATGGACTCCAAGTCTACCGAAAAGTCCCTCCGTGTATTCCCCATGTTCGGCACAGCTTATGATGTTGAAGTGGAAGAAGGCAAGGGTGGTCACGGCGGTGGCGATCCGGTTATCCAGAATGACCTGTTCGGTGCACCCACAGAGGATAGATTCCACCGTGCAGCAAACCACGTAGACGGTGCCATGAGCATCCTTACCGGCATTGCGGCGAACAAATCCATTGCCACCGGTATGCCCGTCGAGGTGGACTCTCTCGTTCGTTTCTAATAGAATGTGATACACCCCGGATTACAATAGTAAAACGAGTAAAGGCATAAGAGAGGAACTGTCCGGCAGTTCCTCTCTTCAGATTGTCGAAAAACTTGCTCTACCGCAAGAATACTTTTATAAACGCTTTTTATTTCATTTTCAATCATTAAACATTTTAAATTTTTAAAGACGGAGATTCAGCGAGAATCCCCGTCTTTTCTTGCTTTTTACGAAATCGTTCTCTGACGTACCATTGTACGCCGACGAAAACGATTTCGTAAAATATCCCTACGTTTTTCGATATCTGCCAGCGTGTCGACTTTATCGACACGCTCAAGAGAGGAACTGTCCGGCAGTTCCTCTCTTGACTTTTTAAGATTGAATATGATATAATATAAAGCAGATTTCTTCTGGAGGTTTTCTTATGTATTACATAGCACAAGGTATTGGTATGATTGCTCTTCTCATTGCTATTCTCTCTTTTCAGCAAAATACGCAAAAACGGATTGTGACATTTCAAATGGTGTCCTCCGTATTTTTTTGCGTACACTTTTGTATGCTGGGAGCTGTTTTGGGCGGTGTTCTCAACGGCATCGGCATTTTCCGTGCCGCTATTTTCCGCCAACGGGATAAAGCATGGGCTTCCAATAAGCTCTGGTTTGTTTTGTTCTGCATACTGTGTATTGCCGCCGGTCTCTTTTTCTGGGAGGGTCCAATCAGTCTCTTTCCCATTCTTTCTATGATTCTGACTACCGTGGCGTTTTGGATTAAAAATGCCCGTGCCGTCCGGTTTGTGACCATGCCTTCCTCACCGCTTTGGATGGTTTATAACTGGATCAACCACTCCTACCCCGGCTTTTTCACCGAAGTATGCGTCCTTTCCTCTATTCTCGTGGCGATTTTTCGTTACGACATTCTGCCTGCCTTACGAAAAAAAAGCGTCTGATGCTATAGCAGGGCGTTGTCCTTGTCTCCTTTGCGGCACCTATCCCGATATTCTAAGGGTGTCATATTATTTTTTTGCCGAAAAGCCAAGTAAAACCCGTTGTAGGAACGATATCCGACTTCTTCCGCAATTTTTTGCACTTCTTTATCGCTGTCCACCAGAAACCTTTGTGCGACCAGCATACGGATTTTGCAAAGATGCTGCCTGAATCCCTCACCAAAAGCCTTTTTTATCATTCTGTCCGTCTGTTTTTCACTCAGGAATAAAATTGCAGACAGGCTTTTCAAACTTATGTTCTCCATATAATATTGATTAAAATATTCTTCTATAATAAAAATTCTTGTATCATTTTCGCCGACTTCATTTACACACTCTCCCATGCTGCCCTCTTCATCATCAAGTAATGAGAAAATTTCTGCAAATAAAAGTGTGAATTCTGCCCGCATGATGTCTTCGGTCACGAGTGTGGACTCATAAATGCGAGAAGCAATTTTTTTCAGACATTCCTTTATCTGGGAATTCTGTCGGATTGTGATTACCTGTTCAGACTGCACGAAGTGCTCTTGTACGAGTTTTGCATAATCGGCACAATTTTTTCGAGCGTTTTTCTTAACATAAAACTGAAAAGCCAGTACCGCTGATTCTTTATCCGGTCTTTTAAAACCATGGAAAAACTCCGGTGGAATCAAAGCACAGTCATTTTCCGTCAGCTTCATACTGCCGTTATCTGTATCCAGCATAACGTCCCCCTGCATGATCATATGAAATTCAAAGGAAGCATGATTATGTATATCCGAGTTTCCCTTTTGTAATTCCACCCAAAACCCTTGCATAAGCACTGTAATGGTTACATTTCCCATTTCAATTTTAAGAACTGTATTTTTCTTCATATTTTTTCTCCTTTGCAAACCAATAAATCTTCCGTTTACGGTATCTATTTGTCTGATTTGTTTGTTTACAGAAGTTTTTTGTTTTATTATAATATAAATATAAACTAAAATCAAGGCTTATTGGGAAGGAGATAAAAAATGTCTAAAGCACAAGAACTTTATACACATGCAAAGGAGCGTATCCCCGGAGGGACGCAGCTATTAAGTAAACGTCCCGAACAGTTCGCACCCGACCAGTGGCCCTCCTACTTTACTAAGGCGAAGGGCTGCGAAGTATGGGACGTAGATGGCAACCACTATTACGATATGACAACCAACGGCATCGGTGCCTGTTTGTTAGGCTTTGCCGATCCGGACGTAACGGCGGCTGTAACGGAACGAATCCAAAACGGCTGTATGTCCACCTTAAATCCCCCGGAGGAAGTCGCTCTTGCCGACAAGCTCTGTGAAATACATCCCTGGGCATCCCGGGTACGGTTTGCAAGAACCGGCGGCGAAATCTGTGCCGTTGCAGTACGCATCGCCCGTGCAACAACGAAACGCGATCTTGTTGCTATTTGCGGATATCATGGCTGGTGTGACTGGTATATTGCCGCCAATCTCGGTGACAGTGCCTCTCTTGACGGCCAGCTTCTCCCCGGGCTGAAACCCGCAGGTGTACCGGGGGCATTACGAAACTCCGCCCTCACATTCCAATACGGAAACCGCGAAGAGCTGGATGCGATTATCAAAACCTATGGGGACCGTTTGGCGTGTGTCATCATGGAACCTGTACGCAATTCTATACCGGACGATGATTTTCTCACTTACGTCCGTGACAGCATTCATAAAGTGGGCGGACTTCTGATTTATGATGAAATCACCATCGGCTGGCGTCTGACCTTCGGTGGCTCCCACCGTGTCTTAGGCATTACACCGGATATTGCTGTTTTTGCCAAAGCCCTTGGCAACGGCCACCCAATAGCCGCCGTTATCGGCACCAAAGAGGCTATGTACGGTACCGAGGATTCTTTTATCAGCAGTACATACTGGACGGAAAGCGTGGGACCTGTTGCCGCACTTGCCGCCATTAAGAAAATGGAAGAGACCCGCGTCTGGGAGCATGTTGAGAAAATGGGTACAATGCTGATTGATGCCTGGAATCGGCTTGCAGAAAAACACGGTATTCCGGCCGAAGGCGGCGGTCTCCCCTGTCTCGCCCATCTCACATTCACAAAATACCCTCTTGAACTGAAAACACTGTACACAGTTCTTATGCTGAAACGCGGCTTCTTGGGAAATGTTGCTTTTTATCCGACGTTGGCACACACACCCGAAATGATGGCGAAATACGAAGAAGCGATTGATGCAGTTTTTGCTGAGATGCGTTCTGTTTTGGACAAAGAGGATTATGATGCACTTGTTGAGGCAATCGGCGGTCCTGTATGTCAAAGCGGTTTTAAGCGTTTAATAAACTAATCGTAGAGGAGAGATAAAGATATGCAGTATACAAACGGGTTTTATACAGCACTGGGCACACCCCTGGACGAAAACGGTAACCTCTGTGTTTCGTCCTTGCAATTACATATCCGCCAGCAGATTGATGTCGGGGCATCCGGTCTGCTCCTTATGGGCAGTATGGGAATCGAAGCCTATATAAAGAATACAACCTATGCAGAAATCGTGCGTATAGCCGCAGAAGAGGTAGCTGGGAAATTGCCGCTTTTTGTCGGCGTTATGGATAATTCGATTGTAAAGGTTGCAGAAAAAATTGAAATGATCGGCAACGCAAAAATCGACGGCGTGGTGTTGACAACGCCCTTCTATGCACTTGTGGATAACGAGCAGATGGTAAATTGGTTCTCTTCCGTTGCAGATAAATCGCCGTACCCCGTCTATCTTTATGACCTGGCGGCAGTTACAAAATGCAAGATCACCCTACCCGTTATTGACAGATTGATCGGACACCCAAATATTAAAGGCATCAAAACGGCGGATTGGGAAATGATTCAGGCAATCGGAAGAAAGTATCGTGACAGTGACTTTGCCTGCTTTTACAGTGGGCTTGATTCCTTTGATTATGCCAATATGATGGGCATCAAAAAAAATCTGGACGGTATGTTTTCCTGTACGCCTAAAAACGCCAGAAAAATGTTTGACCTTTTGGATGCAGATGATTTTACGGGTGCACGCAAATATCTGGATAACATTCTGCTTCTTCGCGACACAATGCTTGCTTGCGGTCTGATGCCTTCCTTTACATACTGCATGAATATGCTGGGCTGTACAGGCAACTTCCACCAGGATTACTGCCTGCCCATAACGGACGCATCCAAGGCAAAGCTTGAAGATACGATGAAAAAAATCGGTGAAATATAACAGAAAGGATCGATTACTATGATCTCTTGCACAGAGTTTATTCCCATGTATAGCGAATTTTTCAAGTTCCTGGAAAAGAAGGGTGGATACGATGCGGTTTTAGACTACTGGTATTATATATCGGATCGTAACATGGGAGATAAGAGTAATCCCAACAGCCTGATTTCCTTTTTGGAGCGGGACGGCGGTTTTGAAGGTGCGATTCATTACTGGGATCATACGCTGACGGAAGAAGCTTGTGATGTTTTGAAAATACATGATTATAATAAGCGGTACAGCTACAATTATTTTCGTCATTGTCCCTCCAGGGGTATGCTGAATGCACTGAAGCACATTGAACCGTATCACGATTATTGCGAGCATTGCAAGGTTATCTATTCCAGAGTACTGGAAAAATACGGTATTGTGTATGAACGGGATCACTCCAAAATTGACCAGGCACAATGTTCTTCCATCCTTTATGAAAAAGGGAATCGTCCCATAGAAGACTTTACTAAAATTGATGACACAAAGGTTGTTGTGGATATGAAGGCAGAGGACAACAAATATCTGCACCGTGATTTTCACCTTCTGGGCGATCTGGCCCTCCGGTACTGCGGCGAAACGCTGGGCGATGCAGCCGTGATTGAATTTCTGGATGCATATGCAAAAGTGTTTTACGCACCGCAGATTGAGGATTTCCGAGCCCGTGGTCTCGTTGCCGTCCGGGAATGGCTGGAGGGTATTTATGCCGTGGAGGAAGCAGGTGAAGTCCTGCATACAACGCTTTCGGACGACACGCTTTGGGTGACAGTGGATGAAAGTCCGGTGATTGCCTATATGCATACACTGGGGCAAGAACCGTCCAAGTATTATATAGAAGAAACAAGAACACTTTACGCTTCTATTGCAAATGCCTGTAATTTTAGCTTTACGCTGGAAGACTATCGGGCAAACGGTGCCTGCAAGTATAAATTTTTTAAAAAATAGAAAAGGAGCAAATTGATATGCATGTAATGGATCTGTTAAGTTTGAAAGGAAAAACCGCCGTGATAACCGGTGGTGCCGGACTATATGGCTATCAGCTTGTGGAAGCTTTGGCAGAGGCCGGTGCTACGGTTTTTGTAGCCTCCAGAAATCGGCAGAATAACTTGGAGAAGCTCAGTGGTTTGATTGATGCCGGTTATAAAATCCATGTTATGGAATTTGATCTTGAAGACGAAGAAAGTATTCTGAAGCTTTGCGACGATGTGTATGCCGAAGCCGGCAAGGTGGACGTTCTTGTCAATAATGCTGTCCTTCGCTGCACAAACGGCTATACGGATACGGTGGAAAACTTTGACCGCAGTATGCACGCGAATGCTACGGGGCTGTTTGTCATCTCCCGTGCTTTCGGGGACCGCATGGCAACAGACGGCGGTGGCTCGATTATCAACATCGGCTCTTACATGGGTATTTTAGGCCCTAACTATACCCTGTATGAAGGGACGGATATGAACCCCTACGGTTCCCCCGGTGATTACTTCTTCCATAAGGGCGGTATGACCAATTACACAAGATTTCTGGCCGGACATTACGGGCGGTTTGGGGTCAGAGTCAACTGTATCGAGCTCGGCGGTCTGTTCAACAACCAGCCTCCCCAGTTTGTAGAAAGATACAGTAATTGCACCCTTTTAGGACGCATGGCCAACCAAACGGACGTGAAGGGGCTCATTGTCTACCTCGCCAGCGACGCTTCCGCATATATGACCGGCACCATCCTTCCCCTAGATGGCGGCTATAGTGCAAAATAGGAGGGGTCTGTATGAAAATCACAGAAAAAAACAGACAGAAAATTTCTGAATTTACCCTCGGTACCGTACAGCTCGGAATCCCCTACGGCATTCACAACACCCACGGCATGCCCACCTATGAACAATCCGCCCGGATTTTGCAAACTGCAATCAACGGTGGCATTGTTTCCTTTGATACTGCCCAGGGGTACGGCAAAAGTGAATCTGTTCTCGGCAGATTCTTTTCCGAAAACCCCGCAGAAAAAACACTTATAACCAAGGTGCAGTTTGAAAACGAAACTCGGGAGAATATAAAAGACAGCCTTTTTGCAAAGGTAAATGCTTCTCTTTCTGTCTTGGGGCTTTCCGCCCTTCCTTTTGTCCTGCTCCATTCACAAGCTTATCTGGAAACCTATGGCGGTGCTCTCACCGACGCCCTTCTGACACTGAAGAAGGAAGGCCTTGTACAAGGCATCGGCATTTCTTTTTCGGATAAAACAAAGCTTTTGGAATATGCCGATCCGGCAGTGTTTGACTGCATACAGCTACCTGCCAATATGTTTGACAGCAAGGAAATCCGGGAAGGCACCATTAAAGCCATTGGAAAAAGCGGTATTGCCGTTTTTGTAAGAAGCATCTATCTGCAGGGACTGTTCTTTATGGACCCGGCTGCCCTGCCTGCCAGGATTCGGTCTGCAAAGCCTTTACTGGAAAAGCTCCGGCTTCTGGCGGCTGAAAACCAAATGGGTATGGCAGAGCTTGCGCTCTCCTATATGCGTGGTACGGAAGGCGTTGCCTCCCTCGTATTAGGTTGCGAAACCGTTCCGCAGCTTAGTGAAAGCCTTTCCCTCTTTCATTCTCCCCCGCTCAAAGCCAAAATCAGAGACAAAGTTTCGGAAATTGCCGAAGAAGTGGAACCGGTGGTTATCCGTCCTTGGGAGTGGAACGGTTAACGGACACATTTACTGTCAGATTTTAACAAAAAAGGAGCAAACAGTATGATCGTAGCAAATATAAAAGATGCCGAGCGTTATTATAGCTTAAACCCAAACTTTAAAGATGTGTTTGCATTTTTAAAAACCCTTCGCAAAGATTCACCTGAAGAGCGTTTTGTTTTTGACAGCTTTAAGGGGCACGTTGCTTCTTTAACAACAAGCGATATTGCGCCGGACGGTAAGCCCAAGAGTGCGGAGGCACACAAAGACTATCTGGATATTCACTATGTAATTGCAGGCAGAGAGGCGATTGGCTATGCCGATATTAACACGCTTCAGCCGATAACGGAATATGACAGCGAACAGGACTATCTACTCCTGACAGGCGACATGTACAAGGTGTTTCTCGGCGAAGGGGACTTCTGCATCGTCTTTCCCGAGGATGCCCACGCACCGGGCATGTGTGCAGGGGACGATGGCCGACTTAAAAAGGCAGTGGTCAAGCTTCGTCTAGGCTAGTGCAGTAAAACTTCCCAGCAATTTCCGGATTTTCAAAAATCATATCATAGCATAAAAATTCACCTCATATACTGTACAAAAAGTTATATGAGGTGAATTTTGTTGAAGGATTATATCGAAGAACGAGTGTTGGCCTTAGCGAACTACATCATAGACAATAGTGCAACGGTAAGACAAACCGCAAAAAAATACAGCGTTTCCAAATCGACAGTACACAAGGATATTGTGGAACGTCTCCCTCGTATTAACCTAAGCCTTGCCACGGCGGTGCGGGCGATTCTGGATGAAAATAAATCGGAACGTCACATTCGAGGTGGGCAGGCAACCAAAATGAAATATCTAGTGGAAAAGAGTGTCGGCTAAATTGTATGGAAAAAGCGAAGTATGTGACGAGCTTTGGCCCGATTTGTTCGTTCTGAAATATTTTTTCCTATCCCCAGGGGTGTAAAATAATTTTTGAGAATTATTTTACACCCCCCATTTCGGAAGCTTATCAGTCGCCTCTTGCAATTTTCAAAATCACATGTCCGGCGGCAACAAGTCCTGCCGCCGCCGGAACGTGCGGCAGGCTGCCAACGGTTTTACTGCCTGTTTTTTGCGGCGTTTCCGCAGAAAATACCACATCCAGCTGATTTACGCCACGCTTCCGAAGTTCATGTCGCATCACGCGGCACAAAGGGTCGCCGGCGGTTTTATAGATATCTGTCACCCGAAAACCGGTGGCGTCCAGTTTGTTTCCTGCCCCCATACAACTGATAATAGGGATATTCCGTTCCTTGCAGATTTCGATAATGGCAAGCTTTGCCGAAACCGTATCGATGGCATCCACCACAAAGTCGCAGGCTTCCGGCACAAGATGCGTCACATTCTCCGGTGTGCAGAATGCATCCACTACCAAAACCGTAGCGTCCGGATTAATGGAACGAATCCGCCCTGCCATAACCTCTGCCTTCTTTTCCCCCACCGTTTCACAGGTGGCGGGAAGCTGTCGGTTTATATTCGAGGGTGCAACCGTATCAAAGTCCACCAGCGTAATTTTGCCGATGCCGCTCCTTCCTATCGCCTCCGCCACATAGGAACCAACACCGCCCATGCCAAAAATGCACACCGATGCTTTTTGGAGCCGAGCAATGCCTTCTTTACCCAGTAAAAGCTCGCTTCTCGATAAATCCATCTTTTTTCTCCTATCCGTTATATGAATAATTTTGCAATATTTGCCACTGCAAAGCATACAGTAAGCCCCACCAGCGTAGGAATCAGAAACGATGCCACCGCCCATTTCACACTGCCGGATTCCTTTCGTACCGTCATAAGCGTTGTGGCACAGGGCCAATGCAAAAGAGAAAACAGTAAGGTACATACGGCGGTAATCCACGTCCATCCGTTTGCCACCAGAAGGGTACGAAGGCTTACTAAATCGCCCATCTCCGTCAGTGTACCGCCGGAAACATACGCCATGATAATGATTGGAAATACAATTTCATTGGCAGGCAGTCCCAAAATAAACGCCATTAAAATGACCCCGTCCAGTCCAAAATGAACGGCGAAGGGATGGAGGAAATTCGTACAAATAGCCAGAATCGTCTCGCCGCCCACTGTAACGTTAGCAAAAATCCAGATGAGTACGCCTGCCGGTGCCGCCGCCACAAGGGCACGCCCCAGCACAAATACCGTGCGATCCAAAACGGAACGGACAATTACGCTCCCGATCTGCGGTCGTCTGTACGGTGGCAGCTCCAGGGTAAACGAGGAGGGTATCCCCTTCAGTATGGTGTGGGAAAGCACCCAGGAAACACCGAGCGTGACCAGAACACCCAGTACAATCAAAGCCGCAAGTCCTACAGCGCCGGCGAATGCACCACCGGCAAAAAACATGGTAATCACCGCAATGAGGGTTGGAAAACGACCGTTGCAGGGCACGAAGGTGTTCGTCAGCATAGCAATCAGCCGTTCCCGTGGGGAATCGATAATCCGGCAACCGACTACGCCTGCCGCATTACAGCCGAAGCCCATGCACATCGTCAAAGCTTGCTTTCCGCAGGCACGGCATTTTTGAAAGCATTTATCCAGATTAAATGCTACCCGGGGCAGATAGCCCAAATCCTCCAAGAGCGTGAACAGGGGAAAGAAAATCGCCATAGGCGGCAGCATAACGGACACCACCCACGCTGTGACCCGGTACGCCCCCTGCACCAGAATCCCGCCAACCCACCACGGTGCCCATGAAAAAAGTCTTAGAAGGGGCACTTCCAGGCTAAAAAGCAGGTCGGACAGCCAACCGGAGGGATAGTTTGCCCCCTCGATGGTCAGCCAGAAAATACCGAGCAAGAAGAGAAACATGGTGGGAAACGCCCATACCTTCCCTGTGAGAATCTTATCGATTTTTCTGTCCCGCATACTCGTATCCCCCGGTGGAAGGCAAAGAACCGTCCGGCTGATCTCTTCCGCGATGCGTACAGACTGCAATGTTTCTTCTTCCGAAAAAGTTGCTTCTCCGACTGTATATACACTCTGGGGTGGATCCTCCGCCACCCGGACCACTGCCGCAAGTACTTCGGAGAGTCCCTCTCCGCTTCTCGCGGCTGTGCCGATTACCGGAACGCCCAGCGTTTTTTCTAATTTATCCAGGTCGATTGCAATATGTTTTTTTGCCGCCTCATCCAAAAGGTTTACGCAAAGCACAACCCGAGAGGTGATCCGCAGGATTTGCAGTACCAGAATCAGATTTCGTTCCAGGCAGGTGCCGTCACATACCACCACAACCGCATCTGCGCCGCCATCCAGTATAAAGTCCCGTGCCACCTCTTCCTCCGCCGAACGTGCCGACAGGGAATAACAGCCCGGCAAATCAACAAGGACTATCCCTCTTTCATCTGCTTTTGCATACCCCACAGCGTTTGTCACTGTTTTCCCCGGCCAGTTGCCTGTATGCTGTCGCATACCCGTCAGTGCGTTGAAAAGCGTGCTTTTGCCTACGTTTGGGTTGCCTGCCAGTGCAACCACCAGGTCGTCTTCTTTTTCCTTTTTTATAACAAGGCCGCCTTTTCGGGCAGCTCTTCCTACCGATTGACTTGTAAGCCCCATTTCTATCCATCTCTTTCTACAAAAACTTTTTCCGCATCCTCATTCCGAAGAGCTATCACCGCACCACGAACCAGATATGCCGTAGGGTCCCCTAGGGGACTGCGTCCGAGGCAGGTAATGTGTGTACCCGGAATGAAGCCTAAATCCCCCAGTCGGTGGCGGACGTCCGCTTCTGCCGCAAGACAGCGTATCCGTGCCGCTTCTCCTTCCGGGAGTGCGTAGAGAACCATTTTTTCACCGCCTTTCTTTTTGTTCTCATTTTCAGCATATGTACGCCTATAAAAAAATGTCACAAAATGAGGGATGAAAAAGATAGAAAATGGGGAGGGCTGTTGTATTTAGCACCAACCGTTCAAAGGCATGCGGATACATCCGCATTTTCCTTCGGTTTGTCCGTTCTGCATCTAAATCCACTCAGCTCAAAATCAGGAGGGTGTAGTCAGCCCGATTTACAAAATCGTTTTTCTACACCCCCTTTCTTCTGTTTCAGCTTTTAAATTATAGTATGGTCGTTATATCTGCTTTTCATGTTCTTCCTGCACTTCTTCATGCACGGAAAGCATGGGTTTAATCTGCTTGCCCTTCAGTTTTCTGTCCACATAGTTTCTGGTAATTTTCACTACAAGACCGGAAAGGGCCAGCACACCAATGAGGTTTGGTACCATCATGAGCCCGTTAAAGGTATCGGAAATATCCCAAGCTAGGGACGAGGTAAGCAGTGCACCGCACATAATCGTAATCAGATGCAAAACCTTGTATACGGTTTTGGACTTCGTGCCGAACAGATATTCCCATGCCTTGGCACCGTAATGATCCCATCCCAGCACGGTTGTAAAGGCAAACAGCAAAATAGCAAGTGCAATAAATCGTTCGCCCCAGATGCCGAAGAGGCCGGAGAATGCCTTCGCCACCAGCGTAGCATCGGACGCACCCTCTGCAAGCATACCGGTATCCAGATTGATGAGACCGGAGGTGAGAACGACCAGTGCTGTCATGGTGCAGACGATCATGGTGTCGGCGAACACCTCAAAAATACCCCACAGACCCTGACGGACAGGCTCTACCACGTTGGAGTTGGAGTGTACCATAACGGAGGAACCGAGACCCGCTTCATTCGAGAATACGCCTCGCTTACATCCCATTGTCACAATATCCTTTACCACGATACCGCCAACACCGCCCAATGCCGCAGGAACGGAAAACGCATATTTAAAAATAGAAGAGAATGCTGCACCGATCTGTGAGAAGTTTACAACTATGACAGCCAGACTGCCTACGACAAATAAAACAACCATAATGGGGACAACCTTCTCCGCAAAGGCCGCAATTCTCTTGAGCCCGCCCAGAATAATGAGACCGGCTAAAATTGCCAGTATGGCACCGATTACAACGTGGTACAAGGATATTTCGCCGTACAGAATGGTTGAAGACAGGGACTGGATATCAAAGGCGGATACCACATTTGCCACAATCTTGTTAATCTGTCCCATAGCACCGATTCCGAAGGATGCGAGAATGCAGAAAATGGCAAAGAGGATTGCCAGAATTTTGCCTATGTATTTGCAACCCTTCATTTTCCCGAGACCTTCACGAAGATAGTACATAGCACCGCCGGACCATTCCCCGTCCCGGTTCTTTTTTCTGTAATAAATGCCCAGTACATTTTCGGAATAATTTGTCATCATACCAAAGAAAGCGGCAATCCACATCCAGAACACTGCACCCGGTCCGCCGACTACGATAGCCGTCGCCACACCGGCGATATTTCCTACGCCGATTGTAGCCGCCAGTGCGGTACAAAGTGCCTGAAACTGCGAAATGGACTTACCCTTTACATGCCCGGAAACGTCCTTTTTAAAAATACTGCACAGCGTCTGCGACAGCCAGTGTCCGATATGGGTAATCTGAAACACCTTCGTCAAAACGGTCATCAAGATACCTGTTGCCAAAAGCAGATACAGTCCGTTCCCCCAGACAAAACCGTTCACTGAATCGTTAAGGTCAGTGAGCCACTTCCAAAAATTTTCCATACATTTTTCTCCTTTACTTTGCTGCATAAAGTAAAAAGCAGAATTTTTGTATGTAACAAAAACTCCGCATAGGAAACAAAGCCGTTTAAAGCTTGTACCTCCGTCCTTTTGCCTGAGAGATTAACCCATAAGGGTCTTGCACCTTCGGCATCCTTTGTTCCCCGCAAGGGGAACGGACTTCTCCGGAGTGCTATCCGCCTGCAGTCCTTCATACCTGAGAGTGTTACTCCTTCGGCAGGCATACCGCCTTTTTCCTGCATACTTCATTTAGCATGTATTTAATTTACCTACAAGTATACACCAATTTTTTCGTTTTGTCAACAAAACAAAGTAAAATTTATATATATTCGTGTGTAGGTTTACAATAGATGTGTTACACTACACGCAATTTTGTTACGAGCAAAGCTCATAACAGAAATTGCATGTTCAAAAAAAGAATACGGAAACTTTCTAAAATGTGTTATAGTTAAGTTACC
>SVJY01000007.1 GCA_015068765.1 Oscillospiraceae bacterium | reverse complement strand
TGCCACCATTCCTTTGGATGCGTCCACGTGTACAACATCTGCACCGCCGGATAGAGCCGCCAAGGTGGCACCGCCTGTATAGGCAAACAAATTCAGAACTTTATTCCCTTCCCTAGACCGCTGCCGGATATACTGCCAGTTTGCCGCTTGCTCCGGAAAAAGACCTGTATGCTTAAAGCCTGTGGGACGCACATAGAAAGAGAGCCCGTCCACCGAAACGGTCCACCGTTCCGGCATTTTGGTAAAAAACTCCCAACTTCCGCCGCCCGAACGGCTACGGTGATAAAACCCGTCCACCTTCTTCGTAAGCGGTCTGTCATACTTCCAGATTGCCTGAGGGTCCGGCCGACGCAGAATAAAATTGCCCCAGCGTTCTACCTTTTCCCCCTCCGCAGCCTCTAAAAGTGCATATTCTTTCCAGTTGTCCGACACAATCATTCCCCTATGCCCCACATTCTTTTAAATGATGGATTATTATATCATATTTACATAAAAAAGTCAAGACCAAAACCCCCAAATTCGCCCTGCGGCTTGAAAAAGCACTTATTGAGACACGCCCTTGGAAAAATTTATTTTACTGTGATTCTTCCTTCTGTCACGGCATATTTCTCACTTAAGATTCCGCCGAGAACGTTTGTAATATATTCCGTGATGACCTGATAATCTGAAATTCCCTCGCTTATGATAAACTCGTTATCGGTAAACTTTGTATAGTTATCTCCGCCGTCTCTTAACAGATAGTTGTGAGAAGCAAGTGTATAAATTTTATCAGTTTCAATCGGAGCGTATTCTCCGTTATCTCCCAGGACTGTAATATCCTTCACGCGGCGCTCACCCGAAACCTTAACAAAGTTATCATTTTCATCAAGAACCACGGGCGACGGGATTGATGTATCAATTGTGAATTTGAGCCCTGACACCTGCATAAATCCACCGTTTTCGCCGACTGCATTTCCGTTTTCTTTAAATTCAGCCTTTGTGTGCATACAAGCCGTCTCAAGCAAATCTATAATTTCCTGACCTGTTGCCTTTACCACGCAAAGGCTATTGCCAAAGGGATGTATCGCAAGTATATCGGCATAGGTTATATCGCCTTTCGGAAGGTCTGCTCTTATACCACCGCCGTTTACAACGCCGATATCTGCATTCCCGATGGCTCTGTATGCGTCTGCACAGAAATTACCGATTACGGTTTCCCGATTTCTTACAAGGCGGATTCCGTCTTCGGTTGAGCAGGAGAGAGCAATGTCTGAGGCTGCTATAACCTTATCCATTTCCTCGGCATATTTTGCCTTGATGCTTCCGATAAACTCATCACACGCTGCATCTTTTGCTGTGTAGTTCGATATAAGTGTGGTTGTAATTGTACCGTCATCGCAGATAACAAGCTTTCCTATATTTTCAAGCTTTGTTCCCGTGGAAGAAAGAACAACATCCTCGCCGTTTATATTATCTACAATACGGCTTTCGATTACACTGTGCGAATGTCCGTCAAGCACAACGTCGATGCCGTCTGTTGCTTCAATCAGTTCAACCGATGTATAGGGAGAGGATTCCTCTGCATCGCCGAGGTGTGCTAAAATGATTATGTAATCTGCACCCTGATTTTCACATTCATCAACATATTTTTGGACGTTAGCATAGAGGTCTTTTCCGTCATTTCCTCTTTCGAGGTCATACACATACACGCCGTCCTCCATAAAGTATGAAGGAGTTGACTTAGTGTAGCTTTCAGGTGTTGTAACACCTATAAAGGCAACCTTTGTATCTCCGTATTCCACTATTTCATAGGGCTTTACCGCTTCAAGCAGATTTGTATTCTTCCCTGTATAGCTTATATTACAGCCGAGGTACTGTGCATTTGATTTTTCGATAAGACTTGAAAGTTGCTCCATTCCGTAATCAAATTCGTGATTTCCCAAAACCGCAAAATCATATCCCACTTCATTCATAATATCAACGATATATTCACCGCTTGATACAGTTCCTACAAAATCGCCCTGAACTGCATCGCCGCAGTCTGCAAGGGTTACATATTCATAAAGAGCTTCTGTTTCTTTTATATATGCCGCAAGTCCTGCATAACCGATATTATCTTCAATTCCGCAATGAACATCATTTGTATAAAGAATTGCTATTTCTTCACATTCGTGTTCTTCGGCTTCAGAATCTGATTTTATAAGTCTTTCCAGAATCGCCGCAGCTTCGGCTCTTGTTGCATTATCCTTTGGTGCAAAGTTATTTTCGCCCTTGCCCTGCATAATGCCTTTCAGCTTGCAGAACATAACGCCTTCCAATGCATAGTCGGAAATCTCTGCAAGGTCAGCATAATCAAGCCTGATTGCCCATGCACCTGTGGGAGCAGTTTCCTTATACCTTGCATATCTGAACATTATTGCTGCAATCTGTTCACGGGTGATATTGTCATTGGGTGCAAATTCGGTTTCAGTTATGCCGTTGGCGATACCGTTTATCTGTGCCCAGCACACTGCATCAAGGTAGTATTGTCCCGGTTCCAAATCCGCATAGCTTGTTATTCCCGATACTCTCGGCTCACCCTCAAGCCTGTAAAGGATTGTAACCAGCATTGCCCTTGTTAATGGCATATCGGGAGCAAAGTGTGCATCATCTATTCCGTTCATTAAGCCGTTTGTGTAAACATAATCAATATTTTCCGTTGCCCAATGGTTTATAGGGTGAACATCCTCAAATTCTTTCTTCAAAGTCGAATCCGGCTTTTGGGCAGTGATATTTACCGCCTTTATATCATCTTCCTTGAAAGAATTGATATCACCGTATCCAATACCCTCAAAAGCACTCTCGTCACCGAGAAATCCGGTTATCGCAGCATAGTCAAAGGTAAGGGTTATCTTGTTTTCGTTGCTGTCAACAGCTATCGAAATACCGATTTCCGCAAATTTAGAAAGGGATGCACCGAGTGCATTTTCCGAATTTTCAACTGACGGAATAAAACCAAAATGTACCTCATTAAAAAAGCTTTCATCAATATTTTCAAGATTTACACCCGTGAGATACACAACAAAAGGTACGGTTTGCGACACAGTATATGTATTTGTTTCTTCATTGTACGCAACGTTGTCCGTTTTGAATGATATTCCCGTAATTTCGGGTGCATTTCCAAAAATTCCGTATTCGCCTCTGCCGACAGGGTTGATCGCACAGATTTTAATATCATAGTTTATATTCTCATCAGGCAGTTTATCAACGGTATAGGAAAAAACATCCGCATCTACCGCTATTGTCATACCGCCGTTTCCATCAGTTGAGCCTTCAGGCCAGCACTCTATTTCATAGCCGATGATTTTCGCACCGCCATCATTTCGGGGTGCTTTCCACGAAACTGCGATAGTTTTGTCTTCTTCGATAAGCTCTGTAATTATCGGTGCACCAGGAACAGTTGCATTTTTGCTGTACGGTGTTTCATCTGCCGCAAGAGCAGTTACCGGAAGTAATGTTATAAGCATAACTGCCACCAATAGCCTCGCTGTTAATTTGTTAAATCTTGTTTTGAATTTCATAAAATCGCCTTCTTTTAAATTATAAATTTACGTTATTAGTTTCAAATTCTGTTATAGTTCCTTGTGGAATTTGTTATCATTGGTTTTGCAACTCACCATCAAGACGACTTACAAACTTTCCAAACATTTCTTTTGCAATTTTCTCACAGTCTAGGGCAATAACCTTATCAATGGTTTGTTTACGGTCGCTCTCCGGAATACCATATATTTTCATCATTGAATCTAAAAACAAGCTGATTTTGTCATTAAGCGAAAAGTATCTGTTTTTGGGAGCCGTAAATGCTGCAAGCTCAATCCCGCTTGTGACATTTTCCACTCTCCTGAAATCGTCCTCCGTCCAATCGGGCAGCTTGCTTTTCAGCAGGTGATAGTTTTTCTTTGCAGCCCAATCCTTTATATAATCAAAGGTAGCAGGATGTCTGTATGCCGAATAGTACAAGTCATACGCTTTATCATCGGTTTCGCATAAGGCAAGCTGTACGGCAATTTCTATTGCATAAGAGAAAAGACTGTCATTTGATTTTGCCTGTGAATCATCAATAACGTCCAAGTGGAAATCCATAAGCTCCTCAACAAGAACACGGAGCAAATCTTCCTTAACCTTATAATGGTATGTTATGGTTCCAAGTCCTATGCCCGATTCCTCTGCAATCTGCCTGTGCGTTGTTTTTGAAAAGCCTTGCGTCAAAAACAGCTTTGTCGCACTTCTTATAACCTTAATTTCCGTATCAGACAAGGGGGTAATCATACTATGTCTTTCGATAATGCTGTTAAGCATTTATAATCATCTCCTCGTTTCCGTTTTAGTACAAGTACAATTATAAATTATTTTTGCAATATTGTCAATATAATTACACTAAATTCAGAACTTTTCGAGATATTTTTTTTGCAAAACAACATGCAATACCTGCCTGCATCTATAATTCATATACTTAAAGTTATAAATCACATGAACAGGTATTGCATTTCCGTTTACAATTGAGGATGAAAATAATTCCGCGTGATGCTTGACACAGCCTATCGGAACATGCTATACTAAACGTGAGGTGGAATCTAATGCTCTACTCCGTTGCCGACCAGAAGGATGATGTTTTATTTTTATACAATAGAAGACAGCACGAAAAGCCCATATCCATTCCCATGCATTATCATGACTGGTATGAATTTTTTGTGCTTTTATCCGGTACCGGCACATACACAGTGGACGGCAACCAGTATAAGCTTGAACCCTATGATTTAATTTTTACAAACCATATGGAAATTCACAAGCCGGAATATGATTCCGACCAACTGCCGGAACGTATCTGTGTTTCCTTTACGCCGCAGTTTGTCCCCTTTGTTATCACGGAAGAATATAATCCTTTTGCTGTTTTGGGGCGGCGAAAGCTGGGGACTGCAAACAAAATCCCGGCAGAGGTTGTTCAAAAAATCGGCGTGGTAGAGGATTTACTCCACATCGGGGAGCTTTGCAAGCTGGATACCCCCTCCGCACGGACACAAATTCGTCTTGTATTTGCGAATATGCTACTGAAGGTGGCGGATAACTGTGACGCTGCACAAGGCGTGGACTTCCATTCCCACTCCATTGTCTCTGAAATCATTAAATATATTGACACGCATATTTCCGAGGACCTCAGGCACAAAGCAATTTGTGATAAATTTTATATCAGTGCCAATCATCTGCAACATATTTTCCGAGAGCAAACCGGATATACTTTAAGCGATTACATTCGCATGAAACGGATTATTCATGTTCAGTCCCTAATTGCCGGCGGCGTCTCCGCAACAAACGCTGCCACCGCGGCAGGCTTTAAAGATTATACCACCTTTTATCGTAGCTTCAAGGCGGTAACAGGGATGACGCCAAGGAAATTCACTTCGGATAATACAATATAAGGAAAGACCTACTAAATAAAGTCAAGTGAGATTTTATTTAGCAGGTCTTAATTTATTGTCCAAGATACCGCTTTAAGTTTTCCAGTCCTATCGTAATTCCCAGCATACAGTCCTCTATGCCCTCAAATTCCAAACCAAGGTATCCGTCGTAGCCTCCTCTTTGCAGGGCACGAATACAGTGCACCACATCGATGTCACCATGTCCCACAATCGCACCGCGAATATAATTTCCGCTGGTGGACTGAAACGAAAAGCCCTGTCCCGGATTCGGCGAAGAAGCCGCACGAATATAAAAATCCTTTGCGTGGGCGTGAATGGCATAGGGTGCTGTCCGTGCACAGGCTGTTGCCGGACAGTCATCTGTACAAACAAAATTACCCATATCTACCAAAAGTCCGAAATTCTTGTGGGAAACTGCATTATAAAGAGCTTCCATTCTCTCTCCGCCTTGGCAGAAAAAGCCATGGTTTTCCACACAAGTGCGAATACCTTTTTTCTCTGCGTATGCCGTAATCTCCCGGCAGGCACGGGCAAAAATGTCCAGTGCTTCGGGAAAGGTTGTGTGTCCGTCACCACGGGATACGTCATGGCGGACAACTTTTGTCCCCATAATTTCCGCCAGATCAATCATTTGCTGAACTCTGGCAATTTCCTGCTCCAGATAAGGCGTCTGTTCCTTTAAAAAATCTGCGGAGAGCAAAAAGGCGGTAATCGCAACGCCCACACGCTTTGCTTCTTCGCGAATTTGTTCAGCATATTCCGCATCCGTGACGGACGCATCATGGATCAGCTCGGAAAATTCTATGCCTTCAAAGCCAAGTTCTTTCGCTTTGGATATGCAGTCAAGCTGGGTCATGCGTCCTTCCCGGATTGCCTGCTGAAAGCTATAAGTACTTACGGATAATTTCACTGCTCATCCACCCTTTCCAAAGTTTTTCGGGGTCTATTCCACTGTGAACCCGTTTACCGTAAGATTTGCAACGAGCACATCCTGCTCATTCGTAACCCGGACGCTGTAATGACAAGTCCGTCTACCTACAAAAATTTTTGTAGCGGTTGCAATGAGCTTTTTGCCCGTCCCGGGTTTTAAAAAGGTTACGGTAGCGTTCTGGGTCACCGTTCGCTTCCCTTCGCAATTTGCCGCCACCGCAAAAGCAAGGTCTGCCAAGGTAAAAATCGCACCACCCTGTACAGTGTTTCCTGCATTATAAAGGTCAGGCGTTATTTCCATGGCGCAGACACTTTCCTCTGCATCCGCCTGTACAATTTCTATGCCCATATTCATTGCAAAGGTATCGCCGCGAAAAAAAGACTTTACTTTTTCTAAATCTGCCATTTTTCTCCCTTCATCTCAAAAAAGGGGATGCGTTCCTTATTTAATTACACGAACTCTTAAAACCCCGTCAATAGCCGCAAGCTTTTCAATGGTTTCATCCTGCACTTCCACAGCTGTATCAATAATGGTATATGCCCATTCACCCTTATTCTTATTGACCATATTTTCCACATTTTTATCCTGGAGAAGACCTAGGAACTGGCTGAGCATATTGGGTACATTCTTATGTGCAACCGTAATTCGCATAACACCTGCTCTGGCACATTCGCAGTTGGGGAAGTTTACGGAGTTACTGATGTTTCCGTTTTCTAAGAAATTAATCAGTTCCTTTGCCGCCATCACTGCACAGTTGTCTTCCGATTCCGGTGTGGATGCACCGAGATGCGGAATGGGAATGACATTCTTCATGCTGAGCACTTCGTCACTGGGGAAGTCGGTGACATACACGGAGACTTTTCCGTCCTCCAGTGCCGCACCAACTGCCGCATTGTCTACAAGACCGCCACGGGCAAAGTTCAAAAGACGTGCCCCGTCTTTCATATTTGCAATCGTAGAGGCGTTAATCATATTCTTAGTGCTGTCTAACAGCGGCACGTGTAACGTGATATAATCTGCAACAGAAAGAGCTTCTTCGATTGTGCCGACAACGTGCACGTGACGGGAAAGACTCAGTGCAGCCTTTACAGACAGGTAGGGGTCATATCCCACAACTTCCATGCCCAGTGCGTATGCCGTGTTTGCCACCATAGCACCGATTGCACCAAGACCGATAACGGCAAGCTTTTTCCCTTCGATTTCCGGTCCGACAAAGGAAGATTTTCCTTTCTCTACCATTTTGGCAACCTCTGCCCCATTGCCTTCCAGCGTTCTTGCCCAGTTAATCCCGTCCACTACCTTGCGGGATGCGAGAAGAATACCGGTGATAACCAGCTCTTTAACTGCATTGGCATTGGCACCTGGGGTATTGAAAACCACAATGCCTTTTTCCGTGCACTTGTCAACCGGAATATTGTTTACGCCGGCACCGGCACGGCCGATTGCCTTTAAATTATCCGGCATTTCCATTTCATGCATGGAGAAGCTACGAAGAATAATGGCATCGGGATTATCACATTCTGTATTAACGGTATAATTATCACTCTTAAAAAGGCCGAGACCGCAATCTGCAATTTTATTTAAAGGTTTAACAGTAAACATTCTCTTCACCCTTCTTATTTATTATCTTTTTCAAACGCCTGCATGAATGCTACGAGCTTCTTGACGCCTTCAATCGGCATTGCATTGTAAATGCTGGCACGCATACCGCCCACGGAGCGGTGACCCTTCAGGTTTACAAGACCTTCTGCCGCTGCTGCCTTTACAAATGCGGCATCTAAATCAGCGTCCCCTGTAACGAAGGTAACGTTCATAAGTGAACGGTCTTCCTTCTCAACAGGTGCCTTAAAGAGCACGCTGGAATCCAGGAAGTCATACAAAATGGCTGCTTTTTCTTCGTTAATCTTCTGGATTGCAGAAATACCACCCATTCTGTCCAGCCATTCCAGAATCAGTTTGCACATATAAATGCTGTATGTGGGGGGTGTATTGTACATAGAGCCGTTTTCTGCATGAATCTTATATGTCAGCATAGTCGGTGTGCCTGCAATCGGGTCACCGATGAGGTCTTCACGGATGATGACAACCGTTAGACCTGCCGGGCCCATGTTCTTCTGGGCACCTGCGTACAGGAGACCGAACTTTGTAACATCAATTTCTTCGGACAGGATGATGGAAGAAATATCAGCTACCAGCGGCACATCACCTGTATCCGGGATGTAGGTATACCGGGTGCCGAAAATGGTATTATTATATGTAATATGACAATAATCCGCTTCGGGATCAAAGTCTGCCTTCGTCAGCTTCGGGATGTAGGAGAAGGTTTTATCCGCACTGGAAGCTACACGGTTTACCTTACCGAACTTCTCACACTCTTCTGCCGCCTTCTTTGCAAACTGACCGGTAATAATATAGTCGGCCTTTCCGCTTTTCTTCAGCAGATTCATGGGAACCATTGCGAACTGGGTGGATGCACCGCCCTGCAAAAACAGTACCTTATAATTATCGGGAATATGCATCAGCTTACGCAAAATTGCCTCTGCCGCCTCAATAATTGCTTCGTAAGGCTTTGAACGGTGGCTCATCTCCATTACACTCATGCCGGCATCGCCGTATGAAAGCATTTCTTCTGCCGCCTGTTTGAGGGCTTCTTCAGGAAGCATGGACGGACCTGCAGAAAAATTGTAGACTCTTTCTTTTGCCATTGTAACTACCTCCATAAAATTTATCAATTTAAATCATTATATACTAATTTTCTATACTTGTCAAGTTCTTTTTAGCGAACCTTCATTTTCTTTTCGGCATTCTTTTTTATTCAGGAATGCTTCCAGTGCCGCCTGCCCCGTCTTTGTCACCGGTTTAATCCAGCGTCTTGTCAGGAAGTATTTGACGCAAAGAAACGCTTTCAGATAATCTTCGCAAAAATAGCTACAGGCAAACACCGCCACAAAGGGCAGTTCAAAGACAAATGCCGCAAGGAACGTCACGGGCACGGAAACGGCCCAAAGGCTCACCATCTCATAAAACATACCCTTTTTCGTATCGCCCCCGGCACGGAACACGCCTACAATAGCAACATACGGTACATTCCGCACACAAAGCTCTACGGCATACACTGTCGCAATCCCCCGTGCTGCACTGATGGTTTTATCCGAAATTGTACCGCCCATATTAAAAAGAGAAATCAGGCTACCACGGAAAAGAAGTAAGAGGGCACCGATGACAAGACCCATCAGCGGCACAACGACCATGAACCGATTTGCATTTCGGGTGGCCTTCTCCATTTCTCCCCTGCCGATATCCTGCCCGATAATAACGCTTGCCGCATTAATAAGTCCGGCAAAAAAGGCATAGGATATATTTTCAAAAGTCCGCTGAATAGAAACCGCCGCCGTGTATTCATACCCAAGGTTTGAAAAGATTGCATTATATACCACTGTGCCAAGTCCCCAGAGGGTTTCATTCAAAATAACCGGACAGGCACGCTTTATAAACGTCACCGCAAAAGTCTTATCAAACCCAAAAAGCGTTTTAACCGGAGCAAAGAAAATATCGTCTCTGAGAATTGCGGTAATAATAAAAATAATCACCGGACCGGACCAGGCAGAAATTACGGTGGCGATCGCCGCCCCTTCAATACCGAGCCGCGGAAGGCCGAAAGCCCCGAAAATCAGTCCGTAATCCAGCACGGCATTGAGTCCCGTGGTAAAAAGAGAAACAAACATGGGCAGCTTTACACGTTTTGTAGAACGAAGCACCATGTTTATGAGCATATTTATTAAAATGGCCGGATAGGAAAATACCGCAATTTTCAGATACTTTGATCCGGACGCCAGCACCGCCGGGTCTCGATTAAAAAAACGAAGAACCGTCCCCGGAGCAAAGAGACCTACCGCCATAAAAAGTAGTGCAAAGCAAAGCCCAATGGCCATAGCAAGACCGTATGTATGAAGGAAGCCTCGCTTATTCCCTTCGCCGTAAAACTGGGCGAAAAATACGGCGGCCCCGGAGCAGATGCCGAAGGTCACCATATTCAAAAGCCAGCCCCACTGTCCTGCCATGCCTACGGCAGCAAGGCTGATGTCTCCAAGCTGGCCCACCATGAGCGTATCGATGAGAGCAAAGGAGCTGGTCAGCAGATTCTGCACGGCAATGGGAATCGCAAGCGTCAGCATAGACCGCCAGAATTTCGTTTCGGAAAATATTGTTCGCAGCACATTAGCCTCCTACCGGCGAGGGATTTCGATCGTCTTGTTATTCACAGACTGCCGATAAATCACAAATTTATTGCCAATACACTGAATCGGTTCTGCACCGGTTCTTTCGCAAATTTCTCCGCAAGCCGCACGCACGTCCAGCATTGCGTTTTCAAGTACCTTCACTTTAATCAGTTCCCGCGCCTCCAGTGCAAGATCAATCATACGCACCGTGGGCGTATCAATGCCGCCCTTGCCAATCTGGTATTTGGCTTCTATGCTGTTTGCAAGTCCTCGAAGATATGCCCGTTGTTTTCCTGTCATCTATATGTTCACTCCATTATTTTATTATTCTTTTGTGAAATCGAAAAGTGCGGCGGCAAATTCTGCCGGCGAAAACGCCTGTAAATCGTCAATCCCCTCGCCTACACCAATAAACTTCACCGGTATGCCAAGCCGTGTGCAAATTGCAATCACAATACCACCTTTTGCCGTGCCGTCCAGCTTTGTAAGCACCAGTCCCGTAAGGGGTACGGCCTTATCGAAAAGCTCTGCCTGGCTTACGGCATTCTGCCCGGTTGTCGCGTCCAAAACGAGAAGGCTTTCCTTGGACGCACCCGGTAATTCCCGGTCGATAACCCGATACATTTTTGCCAGTTCGTCCATCAGATTCTTTTTATTATGCAGTCTTCCGGCGGTATCGCAAATCAGAACGTCCACGTTACGCTTTTTCGCCGCAGTACAGGCATCATAGACCACCGAGGCAGGGTCAGCACCCTCGCCGCCCTTCACAATTTCACAGCCCACACGGTCTGCCCAGACCTCAAGCTGAGAAATCGCCGCCGCACGGAAGGTATCCGCCGCCGCGAGAAGTACCCGCTTCCCACTTTTCTCTAGCTGTGAAGCAATTTTTCCGATGGTTGTAGTTTTGCCGACGCCATTTACACCGATGACGAAAATAACAGCCGGGCTCCCCGAAAGCTCCAGCGTAGGTGTTTCTTCCCCCAGTTTTTCCGCAATGAGGTCCGCCAGCTCGCTTTTAACCTCCTGCCCGTCGGTAATCCTCTTCGTCTTAACCCGGTCACGCAAATCGTCCACGATTTCCATTGCCGTTTCTGCACCCATATCTGCAAGCACAAGGGCATCCATCAGTTCTTCAAACAGTTCCTCATCCACCTTCACAAACGCCTTGAACACATTGTCCACATGCTGTGAAAGCGATTCTCTCGTTTTCGTAAGACCTTCTTTCAGTCTTGAAAAAAAGCCTCTCTTTTCTTTTTGTTCTTCCATGTATTCTTCCTCACTTTCCCGTATATTATATCTGATGTTTTTCGCTTTGTCAAGTGTCCGATGCCGCCTTTTCTTCCTTTGGCTGAACACTGGCACGGATTTTGTCCATTCTTGCGTCCAGCTCTGCACTCAGCTCTGCACAGATTTTCAGTTCCTTTATGAGACCATCCGAAAAATCTGCTGTTTTTTTGTATCGCATCTGGTGCTCCAGGCTTGCCCAAAAATCCATAGCAATGGTACGGAGCTGAATTTCCACCTTCATCATTCGCTTTTCCCGTGCCAAAAATATCGGTACAGAAACGATCAGGTGCAAGCTCCGATAGCCGTTCGGTTTTGGATTTTGGATATAATCCTTTTTCTTTAGGAGAACGATGTCGTCCTGGGCTAAAAGTGCATCTGCTATCCGATAAACATCCTCGGGAAAGGCGCAGATGACACGTACCCCTGCCACATCATGTATGTGTTCCTCCACCGTCTCCGGCGCCATCGGCAAGCCCTTTCGCTCCAACTTCTGACGAATACTTTCCATAGATTTCAGTCTTGTTTTCATTCCGTTTATGGGATTGCGGTCATACTGCAGAGAAAACTCTTCATTCAGCACATTACATTTTGTTTCAATTTCCATCATGGCACAACGATAATATGCCATCACCTTGCGAAACTGCAGTATAAATCGTTGGGTAATCCAGAAATTTTCCGGTGCAATCAGTTCTTTGATCCTTTGTTCCGCTCCGTCTGCTGTAAGCATGAGAAGTCTCCTTTCATTCCGTAATATACAGTTTTATTTTCAGTATACTGAAAAGATGCTTCCCCACAGTGAATAAATTGTAAATAGTTTGTAAAGTTCCCAAATTCAGGCCTCCCTTTCATAATACAGAACCGATAGAGGCGGCAAAGTAAGCCCGATGCTCCAGGGGAGGCCGTGCATGGATTTTGCCATGGCCCGCACCCGCGGTAGGCGATGTCCTTCCCCGCCGTATTTTTTTCGATCGGTAGAAAATGTACATATATAATTGCCTCCTTTCGGCACACCGACACGGTACTTCTGTCGCAAAACAGGACAAAAATTGCAAACGACAATAATTTCCCTTCCATCTCTGTCAATACGGCGAAAGGCGATCACACTCTGGCCGGCATCATCGTTGGCAATCCAGCGAAAGCCATCCCAATCCGAATCGTTTTCCCAAAAAGGCTTGTTATCGAGATAAAACCGGTTTAGCTCCCGCACAAATGTCTGCATCTTCCGATGCATAGGGTACGCCATAAGATGCCAGTCCAGCCCCTTCTTAAAATCCCATTCAATAAACTGGGCAAACTCACTGCCCATAAATGTAAGTTTTTTCCCGGGGTGTGCCATCATATAGGCATAAAAAGCACGTAAATTTTTGAATTTGTCTTCATAGCATCCCGGCATCTTTTCAATCATGGAGCGTTTTCCGTGCACTACTTCATCGTGAGACAGCGGTAGAATAAAGTTTTCGGAAAAAGCGTAGGTCAGCGAAAATGTCAGGTGATTATGCATTCCCTTCCGAAAAAGGGGATCGGCAGACATATAGGCAAGCATATCGTTCATCCAGCCCATATTCCACTTAAAATTAAAGCCGAGACCGCCGTCATAAGGCGGTTTCGTAATCATGGGAAAGGCGGTGGATTCTTCCGCAATCATCAACACGGATGGGTTCTCCTCAAACGCCGCAGTGCAGAGTTCTTGCAGAAAATGTATGGCCTCCAGGTTCTTATTGTCCCCGTACCGGTTTGGTCGCCATGCTTTATCCCGCTTGCCGTAGTCGAGATAAAGCATAGAGGCAACGGCATCCACGCGGAAGCCGTCAATATGGTATTCCTTCATCCAGAATATAATATTGGAAATGAGGAAGGACATTACCTCCCGTCTCCCATAGTCAAAAATCCGGGTATTCCATTCCGGGTGTTCATTTTTTAGCGTATCGGCATATTCGTAACAAAATCCGCCGTCAAAGCAAGCCAGGCCGTGGGCATCCTTCGGAAAGTGTGCCCCTACCCAATCTAAAATTACACCGATTTCCCTTTCATGCAATGTGTTGACAAGATAAGCAAAATCCGCCGGCGTGCCGAACCGGGAGGTGGGGGCAAAATATCCCGTGACCTGGTACCCCCAGGAAGGGTCGAAGGGATACTCTGCCACAGGCATGATTTCCACGTGGGTATATCCCATATTTTCCACATAATCCGCAAGAGCATCTGCACTTTCTCGGTAACTCAGAAAGTTGCCGTCTTCCTTCTTTTTCCATGAGCCAAGATGTACTTCATAAATATTCATGGGAAGCGAAAAGGGATCGCAGCTTCTTTTCTTCTCTCTGTATACCGCATCTGTCCATATGAAGCCGGAAATATCATATATTTTACTTGCCGTTTCCGGACGGGTAGCGGCATGGAAGGCATACGGATCACTTTTATAGATGCTTCTGTTTATTCGGTATTTATAATTATCGTATACTTCTGCATTTTCCGCCCAGCCTTCCCAGATACCACTTCCAATGGGATGCATGGGAATGGCCGCCGTATCCCACATTGTGAAATCTCCTACGATATCAACCTCGCGTGCGTGCGGTGCCCAAACCCGAAACACATACCCCTTCCCTCCGGGGTGACAACCTAAATAGCGGTACGCTTTTGTACAAATTTCCGATTGGAATTTTTGCAGAAACTCGTTCATAGAACACTCCTCTCTTTTTATTTCCAGTATATCATAACTCTGTATGTGCGTCAAATAATATTTCCATTTTTTTCCATTTCCTATGGGCCGGGCAAAAAAACGCTTGACTTTCATGGGGAAACCCTGTAAAATAGTACTGATAAAACGAGGTGTTTATATGCCACAGGAAATCAAGGTTTTTACAGGTGAAGAATTTTTCAGGCCCGGAGAGTCGGTGTACATTCACCGTTCAGAGCAGTTCCCGGGTTTTATCGGCGTACCCCATAAACACCGTTTTATCGAAATCGTTTATGTTCTCCAAGGCGAGGCAGAACACATTGTCGGCGAAAACCGCTATGCTGTCAGAAAGGGAGATGTTGTTATCATCAATTACGATACACCCCATATGTTTCAGCCTTCTACAAATTTTTCTGCGTATGACTTTATGTTCACACCTGATTTTTTTGATGCCTCTGCCCTGCCCGGTGACAGTTTTGACGCTCTCTCCAGTTCCTTTCTTTTTTATTCTCTGTTTCCCGAAGAAACGCCCTTAGGCTCGGATGTACAGCTTTCTTCTGCCGCCAGCGTGGAGTTTGCAGATCTCTTTGATAAGATTTACAGAGAATACAAAGGACAGGATAAAGGGTATATTGCACTCATACGTGCTTACGGCATAGAGCTTATCACAAAGCTCTTCCGCTATCTGGAAAAGGATCGCCGCCGTAGCATTTCGGAAAAACAGTATCAGATTGTTACGCAGGCGGTAGCGTATCTTAAGGATAATTTTGATTCTCGTATTACCCTCGGCGATCTTGCCGCACGGACTTTTTTAAGCAAGGATTATTTTGGGCATCTTTTTAAAGATGCCACCGGTGTTACTGTTTCCGCCTTTCTGCAAAAGCTACGAATCGAGGAGGCATGCCGCCTTCTTTCCACTTCGGACAGAACGGTTACAGATATAGCACTTGCCTGTGGGTTTAACGATATGAAGCATTTTTACCAATGCTTTAAAAAGTTAACCGGAACCACGCCGGCTCGGTACCGATATCATACAGACGAAGGAGAAAAATGACATGCGCATCTTACTTATACGCCACGGTGATCCCGATTATGCAAACGACACCGTAACAGAAAAAGGAAAACGAGAGGTTAGGCTTTTAGCAGATCGGCTTGCAAACGAAAAAATAGATAAAATATACTGTTCTCCCTTAGGACGAGCACAGGATACAGCCGCACCCACAGCCGAAAAAATCGGGCTTACGATCGAAACACTTCCCTGGCTAAAGGAAATAGACATCCATTACAATATGGTTGATAAGCGTGTGTCACCTTGGGACATTTATCCCCATGTCTGGACAGAAAATCCTGCCGCAGACGACAAAGAGAATTGGGCACGGTACAGTATTTACGACAGTGCACCCATCGGAGAACGGGTAAAAATGGTTGAAACGGAGCTGGACGCACTTCTCCTCTCCCATGGCTTCCGGCATATAGGTCGCCTCTTTGAAATACTGCCCGGATATGAAAGCAGTACGGAAACAATCGCCTTGTTCTGTCATATGGGGCTTGGCAATACGCTTCTTTCTCATCTTGCAGGCATTGCAACACCACTTTGGTGGCACACCGTATTCCTTCCCCCCACCTCTGTAACAACCGTATATCTGGAACAGCATTGTTCGGAAAAACCCATTGCACTGGCACACTTTGCAGGTATCGGAGATATTTCACACCTATATGCAGGCGGTGAGCCTGCCTCAACCTCCGGTTTGAAAAACTGCCGTTCACCCCTTTTCCCTCCGGAGCCTATCGGATAGACCGTTCCTGCGGTTATGCTTGACAAAAAAATATTTTTTTGGTATAATCATAGAAAATCTTCTCAAAAAAATACCACCGCAAACAAGTTGAGGCGGTATCTTTAAGCTACATGAAAAGAACACAGTCTCGTTTATACCCGGCAAATTCCCACAGACGGAGGTGCACCATGTCTAAATCCACTGATTTCGCAAATATGACGCTGGACGAACTGACCCCGATTATTTCCATGCGTCCCGGAAAAGAGTATTCCCGTGAACAACTGCGGGAAGCCCGCGCCGCATTTATGGCGGCTTTAGGCGGTGGAAATGACACTGCGGCGGCAGAATCCCAGACCACCGAAGAAAAGGAGTCATGCAATGAGGCGGAAACGGCCGAACCTAACTTGATGCAGGCTGCGTCCCCTCTTTCGGAAGTGCCGATACCCGTAGAAATCCGGGAAGCCGTTCAACTGCCGGAAGAAACGCTCACAGCACAAGTCGTATCGGATGATGTTTCTGTACCGAAAACGGCTGACACGAAAGAAGCTGCGGCTCCCAGCCCTGATGCAGACGTATCTAAGGAAACCGATGAAGAGTTTATTTTACGGACGGATAGCCGTCTTGCCCGGATACTATACATTTTATATGCGTATGTGACTGTTCCCTTACTTTCGGCAGAAAGTCTCATACTTCTTCTTTCCAGCGTGGCAACCATCGTAGCCGTTCCGCATGTTCCACACCTGTTTGTTCACATTTTCTGCGTAGTTCTTTATACTATGACAGTAACGGTAGCGTGGCATCAGCTTCTTTATCGCACTCGCTTCGGGCTTATACTAAACCGTGCACTGATTTGCGTTTGCATTCTGCGTGGGTTCACCATGGTATTTGCTTGGGGAGATATTCTGACAGGGGTTATCTTTATTGCACTTTCCTTTCTCTTCCTTGTTTTCTTTTTGGGCTATGACAGTACTTTCATCATCAAATCTCCATCGAAACGGCGTGGGCAATAGCAGGAATACTTTCTCCCTGCAGCGTTGTGGTAGGCGATAACAATGCGCCGGTTGCGATAAAAAGTAACCGGCTTATTTTTTTCTGTTCCATCTTCGGCAAAATATGCCCGCAGAGCACGGATGCACTGCATCCACACCCACTGCCGCCGGCGTGGGTATCTTGTTTTTTGCTGTCAAAAATCATCATGCCGCAATCCTTGTAGTTATCACCGAAGGCAAAGCCCTCCTTATCAAGAAGCTCTGCCGCAATTTCTCTGCCAACAGCACCCAAGTCTCCCGAAACAATCAGGTCGTAATCGTTTGGGGTGCGTCCCGTATCAGCAAAATGTGCCTTTACGGTGGAAACGAAAGCCGGTGCCATTGCAGCTCCCATATTATTTGCATCCCGAATACCCATATCCTCAATTCGTCCCGTGGTTGTATGGGTGATTTTTATATTGCCGCCGTATCCGATTGCCGCCGCACCGCACCCCGTCACTGTCCACTGTGCCCCCGGCGGTCTTTGTCCACCGTATTCCAGCGGAAATCTATACTGTTTTTCAGCCGAACAGAAGTGACTGCCGGCTGCAGCAATCACCTTTGATGCATATCCGCCGTCCACAAGCATAGCTCCAATGGATAAACCCTCTGCCATGGTCGAACACGCCCCGTATATGCCCAGGTACGGCACACCGAGCGTCCGCAACCCAAAGCTGGATGCCGTACACTGGTTTAAAAGGTCCCCTGCAATCATATAATTCACATCACCGGGTGACAGTGCACTTTTCTTTAGACATTCCGACACTGCTTTTGTAAACAGCATACTTTCTGCCTTCTCCCAGCTATCCTGTCCCAGCATCGGGTCGGTTTCCGCACAGGTAAAATCCTCTCCCAGCGGTCCTTCCGCCTCCTTCGGTCCTACAACGACACCACAGCCGAGTATCGTCGGCCTAGTGATAAATTCCACAGTTTGTCCGCCAAGTCTTTTGGTCTGACTCATTTCCTTCCTCCTACATCAAAAACAAATAATACAGTATGCCTGCCGCCACGGACGAAATAACGCCATAGGTGATAACCGGTCCTGCCACCACAAACATTTTTGCACCCACACCAAGAATATAGCCTTCCGTTTTAAACTCGATTGCCGGGGATGCCACCGCATTGGCAAAGCCCGTAATGGGTACAAGTGTGCCGGCACCGGCGTGTTTTGCAAGTCCGTCATAAAGGTCAAGCCCCGTAAGGAGAATGCTTAGAAAAATTAGCGAAATACTGACGGCGGCAGAAACAGCGTCTGTGCTCATCTCGCGGGAACGGAAAAAATCGCCCAGAAGCTGACCGAGGGTACAGATTGCACCGCCTACCAAAAATGCCCAAACAAGGTTTTTCCCCATAGGGGAATCCGGCGTGTGTTTTTGTGCAAACTTCTTATATTCTGTTTTCTGCATATACTATCTCCTTTACAAAAACCGTTTTTTCCTCTTTTTCGCTTTTCTTTCCTCCGACAAAGCATATTGCCAGGATGACAAGGAGACAAAAAACGAAAATAACATACTTCATTTTCCGCATACATCATCACCGTTCTTAGTTTTTCAAATTATTTACGGATTATGCAAAAAATCGGCAAGCGGTACCGCACACGCATCCGTCGGAAGGATTTTTTTTGAAAAAGAGTTGATTTTTTCCATTCGTATGATATAATAATAGTATCATAGTTCATTATCTTTATTTTCTTTTTTATTTATTTGCCGTCCCATTCGGCAAAATCATGTAACGGAGGATTCAATGACCAAGTTTGAATTAGAAGGAAAAACCTTGTCTGAATTACAGAGGATTGCAAAAGAGCTTAAAATCAAAAGCTACTCCACTTACCGAAAAAATGAACTTTTGACGCTTCTTTCCGAGGCGTTAAAAAAGGAGAAAACAGACATCCACTGTAAACCGATTTCCCAAAACGACGTGAAAACGCAGGGAAAGAAAACAGAAAACGCCCATACTGTAAAGCAAAATTCCACAGGAGAAGCTACGGAAAACACGCCGAAGCGGGAAGTCCCTTCCGGTATAGACCCGGCAGAAGGTGTGCTGGAAATATTGCCGGACGGATTTGGTTTCTTACGCTGTGCAAATCCATTAACCGGTACAAAAGACATTTATGTATCCCCCACACAAATCCGCAGATTTAATTTAAAAACCGGTGACCATATTGTCGGACGGGCAAAATTCCATAAAGACGGCGAAAAATTCCAGGCACTCATTTTCGTGGAAACCGTCAATGGTGACGGTGTGGACAAAGCCATTCGTCGCCGTCCCTTTGAGACGCTTGTCCCTATTTTTCCGGATACCAGAATTTCTTTAGGGACTGGGCAAAATGATTTTTCCATGCGGCTTGTGGATTTGGTTGCACCAATCGGCTACGGACAGAGGGGTCTGATTGTCGCACAGCCCAAAGCCGGAAAAACAACTATTTTGAAAAATATTGCGAAAGCCGTTTCCAACAATAAAAATGTAAAACTGATTGTGCTTTTAATCGATGAGCGTCCGGAAGAGGTTACCGATATGCAAAGGAGCATCGACGGCGAGGTTGTCTATTCCACCTTTGACGAGCCGCCGGAGCACCACATCAAGGTAGCGGAAATGGTGCTGGAACGGGCACAACGGCTGGTGGAGCACGGCAGGGATGTTGTTATACTTCTGGATTCCATTACCCGTCTTTCCCGTGCGTATAATCTGACGATTCCGCCGACAGGCAAAACCTTGTCCGGCGGGCTTGACCCCGGTGCTCTCCATAAACCGAAGCGTTTTTTCGGTGCCGCACGGAACATTGAAAACGGTGGCAGTCTCACCATTTTAGCGACGGCACTGATTGAAACCGGCAGTCGCATGGACGACATGATTTTTGAGGAATTCAAGGGTACGGGCAATATGGAAATACACCTGGACCGCCGTCTGAGTGAAAAACGGATATTCCCCGCCATTGATATAAACAAATCCGGAACACGGCGAGAAGAGCTCCTCCTCTCCATTCGGGAGCTGGAGGCGGTATGGGCTATCCGGAAAGCCTTCAGTAACCTCTCCACTGCGGAAGTTACCGAAACAATCCTGCAACGGCTTCTCTCCACAAAAACGAATGAGGAATTTATTGAAATGACGATTAAAGCGTCATATACGAATGAGTAGGTGCTATGAAAACAAAAACAACTTTTGTCTGCCAGGAGTGCGGATATACATCACCAAAATGGCTCGGAAAATGTCCGGGCTGTGAAAACTGGAATACCATGCTGGAAGAAAGCTTTGCTCCCTCTTCTGCCGGCGATTCTCTGTTTACGACGGGTGCAAAGCCGATGTCCATCAGTGCAGTTACCGCCGACTCGGAGGGCACACGTCTGGGAACGGGCATCGGAGAGCTGGATCAGGTGCTTGGCGGCGGTGCAGTAACAGGCTCCCTCGTTCTGGTGGGCGGCGAACCGGGTATCGGCAAATCCACCCTTCTTTTACAAATCTGTGCTGCCCTTTCCACACACGGAAACATTCTGTATATCTCCGGTGAGGAATCGGAACGGCAACTGAAAATGCGTGCAGACCGGCTTTCTATCCACACCGATTCTCTTTATGTTTTAAGCGAAACTAGCATAGATGCCGCCATGGTACATATCAAGACCCTATCCCCTCGTGTTCTGATTGTGGATTCGGTGCAAACTATGTTTACCCCTTCAATTTCCAGTGCCAGTGGAAGTGTTTCGCAGGTACGAGAGGTCACGCTCCGGCTGATGCGGTTTGCCAAGGAAACAGGCACAACCGTCTTTTTGGTGGGGCATGTGACAAAAGACGGTGCGATTGCCGGCCCCAGAGTACTGGAGCATATGGTGGACTGTGTTTTGTATTTTGAAGGCGACCGCCACCAATCCTATCGTATTTTACGTGCTGTGAAAAACCGATTTGGGTCCACGAATGAAATCGGTGTATTTGACATGGGTGAAAACGGACTTACCGAGGTTTTAAACCCTTCCGCCATGCTTCTTTCCGAAAGACCGGAAAGCGTCCCCGGCTCGGCGGTGCTCTGCTCACTTGAAGGCTCCCGTCCGCTTCTTGCCGAAGTGCAAGCACTGGTAACGCCTACCGGATTCGGGATACCGAGACGGATGTCCTCCGGCATTGACCTGGGACGGGTAAATCTGCTGATTGCCGTTTTAGAGAAGAGAGTAGGGCTTAATCTGCAAAATCAGGACGTATATGTGAATATTATCGGGGGAATCCGTATTGACGAGACAGCGGCCGACCTTTCTGTTGCCGCCGCCATTGTTTCCAGCTGCAAAGGAATTACCATTCCGCCCCATATGGTTTTTCTCGGCGAAATTGGGCTGACAGGGGAGCTTCGTTCCATTTCCCATATAGAAAAACGTGTTACGGAATCTATCCGAATGGGGTTTCGGGAAATTGTTCTTCCCCAGGCGAATGCCAAGTCCCTGCACGTGGCAGACAGTTCTGTACGTCTTATCAGTGCCGGTACGGTACGTGAGGCACTATCTCATCTTAAATCATGATTTTCACATCAAAAAGGAGCTGTACGATTACAGCTCCTTTTTGATGCTCCATTACGAATGCAATTCCTTAATGCAGTTTGTGCAAACGTTTTTTCCCTTAAATACCACAACATCACGGGCGTCACCGCAGAAAATGCAGGCAGGCTCATATTTTTTTAAAATAATGGTATCGCCTTCTGTATATACCTCCAGTGCGTCCTTTTCCTCAATATTAAAGGTTTTCCGAAGCTCTGCCGGCAGAACCAGCCTGCCCAGCTCGTCAATCCGACGAACAACACCCGTAGATTTCATATGCTTTTTCTCCTTGTATATTTAGATTCTTATGTGCTCTTTTCTGTATTATATCATTTCCGCACGAAATTTGTCAATAGAAGATACTGGTTTTTTTCCAGAAAATGTAAAAATAGCGTAAATCACTCGCCGTTTTATTCTCCCAGTATTTTATACATGGAGGCGGCATCATCCTTGGTAACGTGCTCCTTTAAAGACAAAACCTCAAGAGATACTGTCCGTTCACCGAAGCCGATTTCCACCCTGTCACCAACTTTTACCTCTGCACCGGCTTTAACCGGCTTTCCACCGATTTTCACTCTTCCCGCCGTGCAGGCTTCATTGGCCACTGTTCTTCTTTTAATCAGTCGTGAGACCTTTAAAAATTTATCGATACGCATGGTTTTCTCCTTATGGCGTTATACTTCCAAAAGCGTATTCACGCTTTCGGCAATCGCATCAATTTTCGCTTCCAGGTTTCCCCGGGTAACGCCTGCATATATTTTAAATTTCGGCTCAGTGCCGGAGGGACGAAATGCCACCCAGCTTGCGTCCTCCAGTTCAAACCGCAATACATTCGAGGAGGGAAGGTCTACCTTCTTCTCCATGCCGGTCACAAGGTCTCGACGCACGCCGATGGAATAATCTGTATACGCCACAACGTGGGACCAGCCCAACGTTTTCGGAATATCATTACGAAGCTTTTCCATAATATTTTTTATTTTCTCAATGCCGTCGGTTCCTTCAAAATAAATATTCTTTGCCCATTCCTTATGGATGCCGTATTTGGCATATAGCTCACGCATCATGTCGCAAAGGCTCATACCTCTCGTCTGATACCATGCCGCCATTTCGGCAATTATAAGCGAAGCCGAAACACCGTCCTTGTCTCTGGCATAATCTCCAACCAAATAACCGTAGCTCTCTTCAAAGCCCAGAACAAAGTTCATATCGCCGGCTTTTTCGTGGTCTAAAATGGTGTCTGCAATATATTTAAACCCTGTCAAAACGTCCACCAGCTCTACGCCATAGCGGTCAGTAATGCACCGTACCATTTCGGAAGTGACCACGGTTTTAATTACATACGGATTCTCCGGCAAAAGTCCCAGTCCCGTTTTTTGAGAGAGAATATACTCCGTCAAAAGTACGCCGGTCATATTCCCGGTAAGTGCCACAAAGCTTCCGTCCGATTCACGTGCTAAAACGCCTACACGGTCAGAATCCGGGTCTGTGCCGATAATCAAGTCAGCTTCCATTTTATTGGCAAGCTCAATCGCCAGAGCAAAGCCCTCTTTATCCTCGGGATTCGGGCTTTTCACTGTGGGAAATGCCCCGTCCGGTGCTTCCTGCTCCGGTACAACATAAACCTTACGAAAACCGGCTCTGCGAAGCACTTCTTTAACCGCAGTGGCACCGGCACCGTGAAAAGGCGTATATACGATTTTCAGGTCAGCCGCTGTCTGCCCTAAATCTTTATGAATTCTTTGCGAAAGCACAGCTTCATAATAGGGTTCATCCACTTCTTCGTTAATCATGCGGATTAAGGGCGAGTCCGGTTCGCTTTCCGGAATATCGCCAAAAATATCAATGCTTTGCATTTTCTCGAAGATATAATCTGCCGCTTCATTTGCCACCTGTCCGCCGTCACGACCGTACACTTTATAGCCGTTATATTTCGCCGGATTATGGCTTGCCGTTACTACAATGCCGGCTTCACAGCCCAGATGTCGCACTGCAAAGCTGAGTTCGGGTGTGGGGCGAAGCTCGGTGAAAAGGTATACGCGAATTCCATTACCTGCCAGTACCCGTGCCGCGCAAAGTGCAAATTCCGGTGAATAGTGGCGACTGTCATAGGCAATGACCACACCACGGTCTGCACCCCCCTGCTCTTTGATATAAAGAGCAAGACCCTGTGTTGCCCGGCGAACGGTATAAATATTCATCCGGTCTGTTCCTGCCCCTAAAATACCACGGAGACCGCCTGTGCCGAATTTCAAATCCGAAAGAAAGCGTTCACGAATTTCCTGCTCATCGTCACCGATTGCCATGAGCTCCAGTTTAATCTCATCATCGAGTTTATCATATGCAAGCCACGCATTATATTTTTCTAAATACATACTCTTCCTTTCTACCAGTACAGGCATAAGAAACACTCTTATGCCTGTATCATTTACCTGTTCTTAGAATGTGAATGCATTCGCAAAATATGCATCCAAATCCTCAATTTTTATTCTTTCCTGCTGCATAGAATCTCTATGACGGATTGTTACGCTACCGTCTGTTTCGCTGTCAAAGTCATAGGTGATGCAGAAGGGCGTACCGATTTCGTCCTGTCTTCTATACCGTTTACCGATGCTACCGGCTTCGTCATATTCACACATAAACTTTTTGGAAAGCTTTGCGTACAGCTCCCCTGCTCCATCTGCCAGCTTTTTGGAAAGCGGCAGAACGGCAACCTTAATGGGTGCCAGTGCCGGGTGAAGGCGTAGAACCACACGAGTATCGCCTTCCAGTTCCTCTTCATCATAAGCATCTACTAAAAATGCCAGTGTCACACGGTCAGCACCGAGGGACGGTTCTATGCAGTACGGTACATATTTTTCATTCGTAATCGGGTCCATATATTCCAAATTTTCACCGGAATGCTGGGCATGTTGCTTGAGGTCAAAGTCTGTTCTGTCAGCAATACCCCAGAGTTCGCCCCAGCCGAAGGGGAACATAAATTCAATGTCGGTAGTGGCATTGGAGTAGTGGGAAAGCTCTTCCTGGGAATGGTCACGAAGCTTAAGATTTTCTTCCCGGATACCCAGGGACAAAAGCCAGTTCTTGCAGAAATCCTTCCAGTATGCAAACCATTCCAAATCCTCGCCGGGACGACAGAAAAATTCAAGCTCCATCTGCTCAAATTCACGGATACGGAAAATAAAGTTACCCGGTGTAATTTCGTTACGGAAGGACTTACCAATCTGTCCGATACCAAAGGGTACCTTTTTCCGAGTAGTCCGCTGTACGTTTTTAAAGTTTACAAAAATACCTTGTGCCGTTTCCGGACGGAGATACAGCTCGGAGCTGGAATCCTCGGTAACGCCCTGATAGGTTTTGTACATCAGATTAAACTTGCGGATATCGGTAAAATCATGCTTGCCGCATTTGGGACAAAGAATATTTTTTTCATGGATATAAGCCAGCATCTTTTCGTTGGACCAGCCGTCAACAGTTTCGCTTTCACCGTTCTCCGCCATATAATCTTCGATAAGTTTGTCTGCACGGTAGCGTGCCTTACATTCACGACAATCCATAAGCGGGTCTGAAAAACCACCCACGTGACCGCTTGCAACCCATGTCTGCGGATTCATGAGAATAGCTGCATCAAGGCCTACGTTATACGGGGATTCCATGATGAACTTCTGCCACCACGCACGCTTAATGTTGTTTTTAAACTCCACGCCCAACGGGCCGTAATCCCAGGCGTTGGAAAGACCGCCGTAAATCTCAGAGCCGGGATATACATATCCTCTGCCTTTACAAAGATTTACGATTTTTTCCATTGTTTTCTTCGTGTTTTCCATGGTATTCTTTCCTTCCTATATAAATCCTTCAAATTGTTATGGTAAGGGGCAAACGCGAACCTCTGCCCATTCGTCGCTAAGAAGCTGATGTGCTAAGGCTTCTATACCTGTTCGGCTGATACGCTCGATTCCCCCAAGGATTTCATCGGGGGAATATATCTTACCGTACAAAAGCATATTTCTTCCCAGATTCTGCATTCTGCCGCTGACACTCTCCTGTCCCATTATGTAGCTTGCCCGCATCTGGGACAAACTGCGAGCAACCTCTGTGTCCGTCAGCCCGTTTTGCAGGATATCCTCAATTTCCTTGCGGATCAGAGCGGAAACATGGTCCGCATTCTCCGGCGATACGCCTGCATAGATGTTCAGCATTCCTGCATTCTTGAAGCTTTCCGGTGCGGCATAAATCGTGTACGCCAATCCCTTCTCTTCTCTGATTTTCTGGAAAAGACGGGAGGACATACCGCCGCCCAGTGCACCGCAGAAAGCCGCCATATCATACCGAGACGGGCTATTTTGTTCAATGCCCGGATAGCCAATGGCGATATGGGTCTGTTCTATATCCTTTTCCTTGTTGCGTCTTCCCGTACAAAAAGAGACCTGCCCGTAATCTGTATGCGGTGTGCCGACAGAAACAGTACCGAAGTACTGCTCTGCCAGTTCTATAATTTTTCTTTCGTCAAAACTGCCTGCCACGGACAAAACCGTATTCCGGGCGGTATAATATTTTTCCCGAAAACGTCGCAGGTCACCGGACGAAATCGCCTGTACGGTGTCTCTGGTACCGGCTATACCGTAGCCCAAGGGATCATTTCCCCAGACAAGTGCGGCCAGCATTTCCTGTGCCACATCCTCCGGTGAATCCTCGTACATACTGATTTCTTCCAGTATGACGCCCCGCTCCAGCTCCGTCTCCGCTTCGTCCAGCAGTGAACCTGTGTACATATCCGATAGAATGTCAAATACGGTTTCTACATCTGTATCCACGCATTTTGCATAATAACAGGTGTATTCCCTTGTGGTAAAGGCGTTCAGGTTGCCGCCGATAGCGTCCATTTCGCAGGCAATCTGCCCGGCGGTACGCTTAGCGGTCCCCTTAAACAGCATATGCTCCATAAAATGACTTATGCCGTTTTCCGCCGCTGTTTCGGCACGGGAGCCGACGCCAACCCATAATCCCACCGATACGGATCGGACATGGGGCATCTCTTCACCCACAATACGCAGGCCGTTTTTCAGTGTAAGATTTAACAACTTAGTTTTCTTCCTTCGGTAAAATTCTTGCCAGATTGATTCTGCCCATTCTGTCAATTTCGATTACGCGTACATCAATGGTGTCTCCAACCTGTACCACATCTTCCACCTTGTTAACACGCTTGCGGTCAAGCTTGGAAATGTGCACGAGACCATCTTTGCCGGGCAAAAATTCAACAAATGCACCAAAGTCCATAATACGAACAACCTTACCGGTAAATTCCTGACCGGGTTCTACATCGCTAACAATGCCCTTGATAATACGCATTGCCTTTTCGCCGGCTTCCTGATCCACGGTGGCAATATATACTCTTCCGTCATCTTCAATATCAATCTTAACGCCTGTTTCAGCAATAATCTTCTGAATAACCTTACCGCCTGTGCCAATAACCTCACGAATTTTATCTACTTCGATGGTCATGGTCATAATCTTCGGTGCGTACGGAGACAGCGTTTCGCGTGCCTCACCGATGCAGGGCAGCATAATTTCGTCCAAAATCTTAATGCGTGCCTCTCTCGTCTGCATAAGTGCACGTTCAATAATTTCGGGGGTAAGACCATCAATCTTAATGTCCACCTGAATGGCGGTGATACCGTTTTTCGTACCGGCCACCTTAAAGTCCATATCGCCGAAGAAGTCTTCCAGGCCCTGGATATCTGTCATAGTGATGAATCTATCGCCTTCCGTCACAAGACCGCAGGAAATACCGGCAACCGGTGCCTTAATCGGCACACCGGCGTCCATCAGTGCCAGGGTGGAACCGCAAACGCTACCCTGTGAGGTGGAACCGTTAGAGGACAGAACCTCGGAAACCACACGGATTGCATAGGGGAATTCTTCTTCTGTAGGAATGACCGGCTCCAGTGCACGTTCTGCCAGTGCACCGTGACCGATTTCACGACGGCCGGGACCGCGAGAGGGTCTTGTTTCACCTACGCTGTAGGACGGGAAGTTATAGTGATGCATATATCTCTTATATTCTTCTGTGTCAATACCGTCAAGCATCTGCTGGTCGCCCATTGCGCCTAAAGTAACAATCGACATAACCTGGGTCTGTCCACGGGTGAAAAGGCCGGAGCCGTGCACCCGGGGCAGGAGTGCAACCTCGGCGGCCAGAGGACGAATATCGTTCAGACCTCTGCCGTCCACGCGGCGACCTTCGTCTAAAATCCAGCGGCGTACAATATATTTCTGCAGCTTGTACATTACACCGTCAATTTCCTCAGGGGTAATTTCGGTATCTGCATATTTTGTGTATACTTCTTCGTAAACGGGCTTTAGTCTTTCGTCGCGTTCTGTTTTATCGTTGGTATCCAGTGCCGCCTTTACCTTATCGGAAAATTCTGCTCGGATTTCTTCAAAGAGCGATTCCGACACAACGATACGCTGATATTCACGCTTGGGCTTACCGATTTCTGCAGCAACCTCGCTGATGAAGGCACAAACCTTCTTGATTTCGGCGTGCGCCATGAGGATTGCCTGCATCATCACATCTTCCGGCACTTCATGGGCACCGGCTTCAATCATGTTTACCTTTTCGGCTGTACCTGCAACGGTGAGCTGCAGCGTGCTCTTTTCTCTCTGCTCCAGTGTGGGGTTAATAATGAGTTCACCGTCAACAAGACCTACCTGCACACCGGCGATCGGGCCTGCAAAAGGAATGTCGGAAATGCTGATAGCGGCAGATGCACCAATCATAGCGGCAATTTCAGGAGAATTGTCCTGTTCAACGCTCATAACGGTGGTAATCACCGTAACATCGTTACGAAGGTCAGAGGGAAACAACGGACGGATCGGGCGGTCAATAACACGAGATGCCAAAATCGCCTTTTCAGAGGGCTTTCCCTCTCTGCGGATAAAACCGCCGGGGATTTTACCTACGGCATACAGCTTTTCCTCATAGTCTACAGACAGCGGAAAAAAGTCAATTCCCTCTCTGGGCTTTGCAGACATGGTTGCTGTTGCCATAACGGCCGTGTCTCCGTAGCGGACGAGCACCGAGCCGCTGGCAAGCTGTGCAAGCTTACCGGTTTCAAAGGTCAGGGTTCTCCCTGCCAGTGTGGTCGAAAAAATCTTTTCCATTACAAAATTCCTCCAAAAAATATTTGTATTTTTTGGCCATCGGGTCTAGCACTTATATAAATGCTTCCGGGAAAACACTTATATAAACGCTAAACCGCCGACAGCCCACGGTACACTTAGTATGCACCAAACGTTTTGATAGAATAACAAGGCTTGCCGCAAAGTTTCCTCTGCGGCAAGCCATACTGTTACTTTCTCAGACCAAGCTTTGCGATGAGCTCACGATATCTTTCGATATCCTTTTTCATCAGATAATTCAAAAGACCGCGCCGCTGACCAACCATCATCAGAAGACCGCGTCTGGAATGATGATCCTTTTTGTGAATCTTCAGATGCTCATTTAAGTGATTGATGCGCTCTGTCAGGAGTGCAACCTGTACTTCAGGGGAGCCCGTATCGGTTTCGTGCACTTTATAGGTGCTGATGATTTCGCTTTTCACATCTTTCTGCATATCTTTCACCTCCTTGTTCGCTTATATCCCCATGCAGCATAGCCCAGGGTCGGTTACTCCCAAAGCCAAGCTACAGGTTTATCTATGATATGATATCACAAATACCGGGACTTGTCAATTCTTTTTTTAAAAATTTCCCTTTTGTGGCAAAAAACTTTGTCCCGGAACAGAAAATCTATTCTTTACCCCTTTGTATTCTGCACAAATGTACGAAGTTTTTCTCCCAACTCCGTCAGCTTTGTCTTCTTCATATAGAATGTACACTCACTGTTTTCATATACGGCATAATTAAATTCATCGTAGGGATAGTACGCAAGCGTGGTGGTGCTGCCGTCTGTCAGCGTAAATACGATAGACGCACTCGGCTTTTGTCCGTCAATATGAACCGGTGCAACAACCTCGCCGTCAACCTCCAGTGCAATCAGTTCCACATACATATCCTTAAACGCCGTCTCATCTGCCGGTATATCATTCACAAAGTAGTGCATGGTCTCGCCTTCAAAATCTACATCCATCGTGGCGGCGATGCCCGGCAACGTGATGTCTATGGTATCCACGGTATCGATGGAAATCAGATTGGTCATCCGTTCCAGAACATCAAAAGCACCAATATTCATAAAGGAAAGTGCACCGCTCCCCATCATATAAACCGCAGGCTTGTCCTCCCGCATGACATAGTCGATACCGTCTGCCGTGCCTACAGACAGGCGAACGGTTTCATGTGCGGTGCGTATTTCCACACCGTCTCCTTCAAAACCAAAGGGATGGATATCCTCCGCCTTATCTGCTGCAACATCGACGGCGATCAAGGTACACAGCGGCGTTAAAATTTTCTCCTGCACCAGACTGTCGTCCGCATTTCTTATGATGGGACTTGTGATATGCCAGGAAGATGAAAATCCATCGTCTTTTGCCTTTTCTTCATATTCCAGTTTGAATACCTGCCCGTTTTTGGTAATAGAAACAGCACGGACATCCATGGAATTGAGTGCCGTAACTGTCAACACACGGTAATCCGCAAGGGTTTGCAGAAACTGATTCCCCGTACTGCCGGAAATCAGATAAACATCCGTCGATGAGGCAAGACATGCATAGTACCCGTCGCCGCCGGGAGCCGGATCACCCACTAAAATTGCTTCCGTCTCTCCGTTTGCAAGGGAAAGTTTGACTTCCGCCTGCGGTGACGAGAGCCCATATGCATGCAAATCCTTTGCATCCCCGGCAACAAGCGATTCCGCAGAAAGTGTCGCTGCACTGACACACAGCAATTCCACGCGAACAGCGTGAATTTCAATATCTGGTTCATTCTTCACAAGCCAGGTCTCTCCGTCCCGTACAAAGGCAAGCCGACTGTCCCTGCTTTGAATTTCAATCTGGAGCACCTGCTCCGGTGCATAGGAAAGCACAGATATTACCGGTTTTCCCGTGGCTTCCGCCGGCTTTTCCGGTGCATCGGGACGCGTCAGGAAAAAATAGGCCGTACCCAAAATAGCGAATATGAGTACAAACGAAACAATGATACCCCATTTTCTCACAGGTGCCGCCTCCTTCTCCATTTCAAAATGCCTGCCACAAAGAAAATCAGTGCAGGTAAAATACAGACGACAATTATAAAAAACGTTGTCATACCGTCACTCAGTACCAGAAAACGCATCATCAGGCTCTTTGGCGAAATGGAAAGCGGTGCGTCCTCTTCATAGCTTATATAATTGGTTGTTCCGTATAAAAAGGAACGGTTTGCGATAGAGCCTTCCTCCAAAAGCGTGGATTCGTAAATATGATTGGAACCGGAAACCACGAGACGTCCTCTCCTATAGCCTTCCTTAGATACACGCTCCAATGCCGCCGATACCGGCAGTTTTCCTTCTCGGATATTCTCCGTCACATTCGGGTCCGAGCCGTGGCGGGAAATGGCGGCACCGGTTGTTGCCGCAAGCACAGATACTGATACATCTTCCATCTGTGTAAGTCCAATACTCCGTGCGAACATATAAATCATACCACGGTTTCCTTCCATTAGCGATGCCGTTACGGCATGGGCGTAAAGGTCGGGAATAAATGTATAATGATAGTTTAAAATCCGGGAGGAATCCGTTTCTAAAACCACATCATGATACATGGTTACACCCCAGAACTCCTGGAGGTATTTTTCAAAACGAGGCAAAACATCATTGTTTGCATCAAAAGTAATATGTGTCCCTTTTCCTGTAGAAAGAAATGCCTCAAGCTTCAAAATCTCTTCCTCTGTGAAGTCCGTCATGGGTGACAAAATGTACAGTGCATCTACATCAGAAGGAATATCCTCCGTTTTAAGGTCCACCGTATAAGCTTCTATATTCTCGTCCAGCAGAAGCTTAGCCACGGCAGAGTAATTTGCCTCGTCATGTCCTTCCGTAAAATAAACCTTTCTGGTGTCCGATGCCGCCACATAAGCAATTGCACGGGTAACGACCCCTTCCATAGCAAAATAAGCATTGTTCCACGTTTCACCACTTTGTGTGGTATAGCTTTTATACATGTCCTGGGGTGCAATCCCCTTGCAACGTGTCCCCCGTTCCAAAACAAGGGTATTCTGCTGAATCGAAATACCTTTTTCAGTAAACCGACGAGCATCAATAGGATTCTTATTGGGGTCAATTTGTACGATTTTCAGTTTATCGGAAGCCACCCGGTACATATCCAGTACCCGGACAAACTGTGCTTCCTCCTGCCCCGGTGAAACAAAATAATACAGCGTTACATCCTCTGTCAGGCCATCAAGAACTGCTTTCGTCTCGTCCGTCAGTGCATACAGATTGTTTTCCGTCAGGTCCCAGCGTAACTGTATCTTATCTGTTGCCGCACCTACAATCATATTGAAAAGAACAATAGCGGCGATAGAGGCCGCCAAAAAAGCGACCGATGAGAGGGTACGTTTTGTCTTATTCTTTATCTTCATAGTTCCCTCTCCCTTCTCAGCTCCAACGCCGTTTGTCTACCGTGTGCATTGTACACAGGAGCAAAACGGCCGTAAAACTGATATAATAAATAATCGCCGGCACACTGAGAACACCCAGCTCAAATTCACTGTACCATTTTGTAATACTGAGGCAATCAATAATTGCCAAAAGAAAAGGACTGTGTACCATTCCTCTTGACCATTCCACAGCATACAAAAGAAGCAGGGCTGCAAAAGTGGCCATAGCGGCAGACGACTGATTCTGCGTCAGTGACGAAATGAAAAGTCCCACAGAAATAAATGCAAAACCAATAAGTACAAATCCCAGATAATTGCAGAAAATCTTTGCATAGCTGGGTGCACCGCAAATCCGCAGTACCAGAAGGTAGAGGAGTGTGATGCCCAACGTGAGAAGATAAATCGTGGCGGCGGCAGCAAATTTGCCAAGCACAATGCTTCGCACCGAAACCGGTGACGTGAGCAGAAGCTGATCCGTCCGGCTGTTTTTTTCTTCACTTAAAAGACGCATGGTCAGAATCGGAATGAGAAACAGAAACATCATCATCATATTGGAGAGCACCTGTCCCAAATCCGGCGATTTAGTCAGTAGATTAGATACGGCAAAAAAGTAACCGGATACCGCCAAAAACATGCCAATAAATATGTAGCCTACCGGGGTCTGGAAATACGCCCGCAGTTCACGGTAAAAGATTGCTTTCATCTTCATTCCTCCCCTCTCGCACCCGAAACAGCCTGGAGGAAAATCTGCTCCAGGGTCGGCACGGCTTTCTTCAGCGTCAGAATAGGCACCTGTGCATTGAATAATGCTTGACAAATCGCCGGACGTACGTCCTTTACGCAGTCCAAACAAATGGTAACTGTCGTCTCTGTCTCTTCCTCGATTTCCAACTTCTGTATACCTTCTATATCGGTCAGCAAAGCCCGCACAGTCTCGGCACCGGCACTAAGCTCTACCGTATAGCGGAACTCATTTGCACCTACCATTTCGCTCTTGTCGCCGCTTGCAATCAGTTTGCCGCGATTGATAATCAGCATCCGGGAGCATAGGGCACTGGCCTCGGAAAGAATGTGGGTACTTAAGATCGTAGTTTTCCCCAGCGTGGAAATCACATTACGAAACTCTATAATCTGGGTAGGATCCAAACCAATGGTGGGTTCGTCCAGAATCAGCACCGGCGGATCGCCCACAAGGGCCTGCGCAAGACCGGCACGTTGCCGGTACCCTTTAGAAAAATTCCGGAGCAGGCGACCGCCCATGTCTTCCAAATTGGTCAGCTCTTTAATACCGTTTAAATGCTTGCGCCTTGGCTGGGTTGCTCCTTTTAGTTCGTACACAAAATCAAGGTATTCATCCAGCGTCATATCCAAATATAAAGGCGGAAGCTCCGGCAGATAGCCGATACGCCGTTTCGCCTCTCTGGGCTTTTCCAGAATATTGTAGCCGTCAACGGTAACAGAGCCGGCTGTGGCGGAGATATAACCGGTCAGCATATTCATTGTGGTGGATTTCCCGGCACCGTTAGGACCGAGAAAGCCTACAATCTCACCAGGTTTAACAGAAAAGCTGATGTTGTCAACAGCCCGCTTTGTCCCGTAAAGCTTGGAAAGATGAGATACTTCAATCATACAAATCAGTCCTTACTCTGTTTTCTCGTTTTTGACAAGTGCAATGCAAAGCTCCTCCAGCTGTTTGTCATCCACAGGAGAGGGTGCCGCTGTCATTAGTTCCGATGCATTCTGTACCTTCGGGAATGCAATAACGTCACGGATAGAGCTACAGCCGCAAAGGAGCATTACCAGTCTGTCAAGGCCATAGGCAAGTCCGCCGTGGGGCGGTGTGCCAAAGCGGAAGGCTTCCAAAAGGTGGCCAAAGCGTTCTTCTGCTTCCTCCTGACTCATGCCGATGACTTTAAACATTCTCGCCTGCATATCACTGCGGTGGATGCGAATACTGCCGCCACCTACTTCTACGCCATTTAAAACGATATCATAGGCTTTTGCCAGTACCTTCTCCGGAGACGTTTCCAAAAGCTCCGCATCTTCATCGCGCGGACAGGTAAAGGGATGGTGCATTGCCGTATATCTCCCCTCTTCCTCGTTGTATTCGAGAAGCGGGAAATCTGTCACCCAGAGGAAGTTCCATTTATTTTCATCCAATAAATTCATTTTCTTGGCAACATGAACACGGAGATTGCCGAGGGAATCAAATACAACCGTATTCTTATCAGCAACCATAAGAATCAGGTCGCCGTTTTCTGCACCTGCAGCCTTAATAATCGCTTGCAGTTCCTCTTCCGAGAAGAATTTTGCAATAGGGCTCTTGACCGTCTCGCCAAGACTAATCCAAGCAAGACCCTTTGCACGGTAGGTTTTCACATATTCGCCCAGTGCGTCAATTTCCTTACGGGAGAATTCTGCTCCGCCCTTTACCGTGATGCCGCGGACACTGCCGCCCGCTTCAATGGCAGAAGCAAACACGGAGAAGCCACAGCCACGTACCGTTTCACTAAGGTCAAACAGTTCCATACCGAAACGGGTGTCCGGCTTGTCCGACCCAAACCGACGCATAGCTTCGCTATACGGCAGTCGCGGAAGCGGAAGCGGAATATCTACGCCACGGATTTCCTTCATCAACCGGGCAATGTATCCTTCATTCACCCTAATAACATCGTCCACATCCACAAAAGACATTTCTAAGTCTATTTGCGTAAATTCCGGCTGACGGTCAGCACGCAAATCCTCGTCCCGGAAGCATTTTACAATCTGGAAGTACCGATCCATGCCCGATACCATTAAAAGCTGTTTATATTGCTGCGGTGACTGGGGCAAGGCATAAAAACTGCCGGGATGCACACGGCTGGGCACAAGATAGTCTCTTGCACCCTCCGGCGTACTCTTTGTGAGCATAGGCGTTTCAATTTCCCAGAACCCATTTTCCGCAAAATACTGTCTCGTCAGAAATGCCACCTTATGCCGCACCTCCAGAGGCTGCATCACGCTCTGTCTGCGAAGGTCCAGATAACGGTATTTAAGCCGCATTTCGTCGTTTACTTTCGTTTGCTCCGAAACCACAAAGGGCGGTGTATCGGCGGCGGAAAGAATATTGATTGCGGAAACATCAATTTCGATTTCTCCTGTTTTCATATTCGCATTGGTCATGCCCTCGGCTCTGTGACAAACAACGCCTTTCGCTTCAATGACATATTCCTGATGCAGGCTTTGTCCCGTCTTGTAGATTTCAGTTTTATCGGCATTCATCACCAGCTGCAGAATACCACTGCGGTCTCTGAGATCCACGAAAATCAGATGTCCCAAATCACGGACCTTCTGTACCCAGCCCATAATCACAACTGTCTCGCCAACGTTTTTTGCCGAAAGCTCTGTGCATCTGTGTGTTCTTTTGAATTCCATTCCTTTTCTCCTCCTTAGATTAAAGCGACAAGTGCCGGAATGTCACCCAGTGACACCGTTATCTTTTCGCCTGTTTCCATATTCTTCAGCTGTGCTTCGCCGCTGTGTACTTCCTCGTCTCCCAAAACAAGAGAGAATTTCGCACCTTCACGGTCCGCATTTTTCATCTGTGCCTTCAGACTTCTGCCGGCCACATCGCAAACGGCATATACCCCATAGCCCCTAAGCTTCTGGCAAAGTGCCAGTGCCGCCTCGGTCTGCCCGATAGAAGCCACAAACAAGCGGGGTGAATTTTTCTCTTCCTTTACAAGTCCCATGGCACGAAGCACTAAAATAATACGTTCAATACCCATGGCAAAGCCCATACCCGGACCAGGATTGCCACCAAGCTCTTCGAGAAGTCCGTCATACCGTCCGCCGCCGCAAACCGTACCCTGTGCACCGATTTGGGTGGAAACAAATTCAAATACTGTGCGTGTATAATAATCCAGACCACGGACGATAGAAGCATCAATTGTAAAGGGAATATCCATAGCGTGCAGATACTGCTGCACCATTTCAAAATGCGCACGGCAATCCTCGCAGATATACGATAAAATCTGCGGTGCTCCTGCCGCTACCTCTTTGCAGACCGGGCTTTTACAATCCAATACACGCATGGGGTTTTTTCCAAGACGGGTATTACAGGTCTCGCAGAGGGTCTCGCTGTGGGAAGAGAGATATGCCGTCAATGCTTCATTATATTTTTTTCGACATTCCGGACAGCCTATACTGTTAATGTTTAGTTCCAAACCCGTTGCACCCAGGTTTTTAAAAATGGTGGAAGCCAGTGCGATAATTTCCGCATCCAGTGCCGGGTCCGTACTGCCGAAGGCTTCAATGCCAAACTGGTGAAACTCCCGAAGACGGCCTGCCTGCGGTTTTTCGTACCGATAACATGCACCACAGTAATAAAGCTTCACCGGCTGGGGCAATGCGTGCATGGAATGTTCAATATAGGCACGTGCCGCCGAAGCCGTACCCTCCGGGCGGAGTGTAATACTTCTGTCTCCTTTATCATTAAATGTATACATTTCCTTCTGTACAACATCGGTGGTATCACCGACGCCACGCTGGAAAAGCTCTGTATGCTCAAAAACAGGCGTGCGGATTTCTTCGTATCCGAAATTGCGTGCTGTTTCCGCCGCTGTCTTTTCCACAAAACGCCATAATGCGGCATCCTGCGGCAGAATATCTGCCGTGCCACGGGGTGCTTTAATTGCCATAAGTTTTCCTTCCTTCATTCGCAGTGCCGAAAAAAGGCACACTGCTTTGATAATATCATATATTTTACCCGAAATTATATGCGTCTGTCAAGTCTTCTATGAGAAATTTTACAATATATACATCTTTTTCTCTTCATTTACCTCTCTTCCGTTTCTATGAGGGGCTCGATATATTTTAAACTTTGCGGCATAAAAGGTATAATTCGTCCATATACTGTACAAACATTTTGCGAAGGAGGCAAAAAAATGCACATATACGAGGATATTGCAAAGCGGACGGACGGTGATATTTATATCGGCGTTGTCGGACCTGTCCGCACGGGTAAATCTACGTTTATCAAAAAATTTATGGATTTACTGGTGCTTCCCAACATTGAGGGCGAACACCGCAGAGAACGGGCACAGGACGAACTGCCCCAAAGTGCTGCCGGCAGAACCATTATGACAACGGAACCGAAATTTATTCCGAATGAAGCGGTAGAAATCCATCTGGACGGCGGTGCAAATCTAAAGGTACGAATGATTGACTGTGTAGGCTACATGGTAGCAGGTGCACTGGGCAGCACAGAGGACGGCGAAATGCGCATGGTAAAAACGCCCTGGTACGCTGAGGAAATCCCCTTTGATCAGGCGGCAGAAATCGGCACACAGAAGGTAATCCGGGAGCACTCGACTATTGGTCTTGTCATTACCACGGACGGCTCGATCACTGAAATAGATCGAGAAAATTATATCCCGGCAGAGGAACGAGTTATTGAAGAATTATCCGAAATGGGTAAGCCCTTTATTGTTGTTCTAAACTGCACCGAGCCCCACAGTATCGCTTGCCAGACCCTACGTGAGGAAATGGAAGAAAAATACGGCGTGCCCGTCCTTCCCTTAAACTGTGCCATGCTGGACCGGGAAGACATCGAACGCATGATTGAACGTGTTCTTTACGAATTCCCACTCGCCGAAATTGCTATTGACTTGCCAGGCTGGGTGGACGGATTGCCGGAGGATGATGAAATTAAAGCTGCACTCATTTCTGCAATCAGAGACAGCATGGACGGCGTAACACGGGTTCGGCACATGGAAAAAATGTTAGAAGGAATTATCGAGTGTCCGTACGCAGAGGAAGCTAGAATACAAGAAATTAATTTAGGGAACGGCCACGTCCGTTTCTCGGTTACGGCACCGAAGGGTTTATTCTATGAAGTTCTCAGCCGTGCCACCGGTCTTACAATCAGCGGCGAAGAAATGCTCATGAAGGTAATGCAGGAATTGGCGGCCGCGAAACGAAAATACGACAAGCTGGAATTTGCTTTACACGAAGTGGAGGAAACCGGCTACGGCATCGTCACTCCGGACATTGATGACCTTCACTTGGAAGAGCCGGAAATTGTACGCCACGGCGGACGCTTTGGTATACGTCTCAGAGCGAGTGCTCCCTCCATCCATATGCTTCGGGCGGACGTGGAAACAGAGGTCAGCCCCATTGTCGGTACGGAGAAGCAGTCCGAGGAGCTGGTCCAGTATCTCCTCAGCGAATTTGAGGTGGATCCAAAAAAAATCTGGGAATCCAACCTTTTCGGCAAATCCCTGCACGCACTGGTCAACGAAGGTCTGCATAATAAACTCTACCGTATGCCGGAAGCGGCACAGGGAAAGCTTAGGGAAACATTGGAGCGAATTATTAACGAGGGTAGCGGCGGACTGATTTGTATCATTCTGTAGCAAAATAAGTGACAGAAATGATAAAACCGTATTTGCGGCAAATGGGGACGGGGCAGTCTTTTATACGAAAACTGTCCCGTCCCCAAACTGTGTTATGCTCTTTCGTGAAATATGAAAGTTTTTTCGGTTTTGAAGCTCTGACACGTCAGTGGCCCGGTCCATCAAGCATATTCAAAACTGTATCCTGCGGTTCACTTGTGACGCCGGAAACATTTGTAACGCTCTCCGGTACCTCGCCCACGATCACGGACTGCGCGATGGGAATTGCCGTATTGATCTCTGCAACCGCAGAGCCACCCGGCATCAATACGCTCATTTTTGCCGTGACGGAAAGGTGAATTTCGTGCCGGGTCTGGTTGATGCCGGCTTCCAGAAAGCTATCCTCAATTTCCACTGTCGCCCTGCCTACAGAGGTAAGCCGTACCGGTATTTTCGGACCGTAGCCGGTAAAAATGCTGTTAGACAGGAGCGTGCCTAAGGGAATACGTATAGTCATTCTGTCAATGGACCACATCCTGTCCTGAATGCTGCGTGAAAAAGCAGATTTTAGCCGGTTGATTTCCACAATATCTGTTGTCACGGCAGAAATTCGGTTGTTCCGGTCCATTTGTAAATTTGCAAGGTCGCCGTACTGTATGCTTTCGGACGCAATAATTCGGTTGACTTCTTCATTGATGGCACTGACAGCAACGCTCTGTGCCTGTGCAACTGCCACCTGACTGATTACGGGACGAATTCTTGTTTCAAAAACGATTATGATCGCAAGACATGTAATAAGAAAAAGGAGAAACGGAATAAATTTGCGTTTTTTGTATCTTTTTTTCCTACATTGACGCAACACATCACCTCCCCCAAAAAGTATATGCCTTCAAAATAGGTTTGGTGCGGGTATTCCCCTGATTTTGTGTAAACTCCAAAAGGATACTTATTCTTGATTTGCCGAGGATTTTATGCTAAAAATATACCATAAAGACCTTAGTATCCTTGCATTCTCACCTTGTTTCCGTTTTTGTAATAAATCGTATAAATCTCACGCCCCACAAGGCTTACATTTAACAATCATTTCCGTAACATCCGTAAGCACAAGCTCGCCGTTTTGGTTATGTACCATGAAGGTGAGTTCAACCATTCCGTTTTTTCCGTTTCGTTTTGTAAGACCCGATACGGTGCAGGTGCCGGTCAACTCGTCTCCGGCAAAAACGGGCTTTACCCATTCAATTTTGGTTGATTTCCCCGCGATTAGCTCCTCGCCCGCCAAATCCATTTCAAGATATTTTGCCCATACCGACATAAAGGACATAACACCCGGGGCAATGCACTTGCCGAAAAAAGTGGATTTTGCATATTCCGCATCGGTGTGCAGGGGGATGTTATCATACTTCATTGCAAAAGCAAGCATATCCTCTTCATGGATAATGGCAGGTGCAAGCTTCATTTCCGTTCCCAATACAAACTCTTCAAAATACATTTTATCATCCCCATTTTATATTTTATAGAAAAATTCCGCATACATCAATTATAACACAGCTACAACCCAAAAATGACCGTTCGGTTTAAATTTGGTTCTATTTCTTGACATTATTTAGCGTATATGATAAGATGTGACCATTAGCTTTTGTAAAACTACCCACACGCGAAAGGAGTACGACCATGAAACTGGTTATACAGAGAGTCCGCCATGCCGCCGTATCAGTGGAAGGCAAGGTGGTCGGACAGATTGAACGGGGACTTTTAGTTCTTTTAGGGGTTGGTGAAGGCGATACAACAGATAATGCAGACTGGCTCATCAATAAGCTTTCTGTTCTTCGTCTCTTTGAAGATGAAAACGGAAAAACGAACCTTTCCACACTTGATGCGGGCGGTTCCCTTCTCGTTGTATCTCAGTTTACATTGTACGCCGATTGCAGAAAAGGTAGCCGCCCCAGCTTTACCGATGCGGCACCGCCCGTCCTTGCAAACGAGTTATATATGTACTTTGTCCAAAAATGCCGCCAGGTATTCCCAAAGGCGGAAACAGGTGTGTTCGGTGCACATATGGATATTGACATGACCTGCGACGGTCCGTTCACGGTTACACTTGAGCGATAATATATAAGGGTGTAACGGTTAATTGTGTGGAGGTAAAGATAATGACAAACTGTCTGCATATTTATACAGGAGACGGAAAAGGGAAAACAACAGCTTGCATGGGGCTTGCCTTGCGTTTCCTTTCGGGAGGCGGTCGTGTCCTTATACTGCAATTTATGAAGGGCTCGCCTTCAGGGGAAATACCTTTGCTGGAAAAGCTTGGTGCTTCCGTCAAACGGCTTTCTAAAAATTACGGTTTTTATCCCTTTAAACAAACGTCAGCCGTTATCGAAGAGCATAACCGTCTTATGTCCGAAGCATTATCCTTCGCGCAAAAAGGCGAAGGTCTCTTGATCCTGGACGAAATCATCTCGGCATATTCTCTGTCTCTTTTGTGCCGCAGTCAGCTTTTAGAGCTTTTGCGGCACAAAAACTGTGAAATAGTTTGCACAGGACGAAACGCTCCGCCGGAGCTCATAAAGCTTGCTGACTATATTACGGAAATGAAAAATGTCCGTCACCCTTATGCTTCCGGTTTAGGAGCCCGAAAAGGAATAGAATATTAAATTTTATAACCCGACAAAAACATTCTTATTGGCACGTGATTTATAAATCGGCATAGAAATTCCTGCGTAATCGGAGATGATTTTTTCCAGCAAATCTACCACAATATACTCACTTTCATAATGCCCCAGTTCAATAACAGAAAGCCCTGCAGCAGCCGCATCGCGGGCAACGCTATACTTAATGTCCCCGGTAATGTACACATCCGCACCTTTTTTTAGTGCTGTATCCAAAAGGTCACCGCCGCTTCCCGTACACAGTGCAACCCGTTTTACCGGGCTTTCCGCGTTTCCGATATATCGGATATACGGCAGCCGATAAATACGCTTTATTTCTGCCGCAAGAGACGAAAGCGATACAGAAACAGGAAGCTCGCCAATCCGACCTATACCGGGCCCTTCGTCCTTCTCCAGCGGTGCCGTTTTATGAAGACGCAGAAGGCCTGCTGCCAAATCATTCAGACCGCCGAGTGCACTGTCTAAATTGGTGTGTGCCGAATAGACCGCAATCTTGTTTTCCGCAAGATAAAGCAGACATTTTCCTTGCGGCGTATCGGTTGTAATCTGCTTAAGCGGATTAAAAATCAACGGGTGATGACTGACAATCAGCTCCGCCCCCATCGCTTTTGCCTCCATCGCAACTTCCAGATCCACATCCAGCGTCAGAAGCACGGCAGAAACCTCTCGTTCACCATCTCCAAGCATTAGTCCAACATTGTCGTAGGACGAAGCAAGTTCTTTCGGTGCGTATTGTTCAATGACATTTGTAATTTCAGAAATCTTCATGTAAAAGCTCCTTTAAAAAATAGAGTCTATGAGTGCACGGCTTCTTGTTTCCAAGCTCTCAAAATCCATCGCCGGCACATAAACACTTTCTAACAAGCTGTGTGCCGTTTTTGCTTCCGCAAAAGCATCGATCGCCCGTTGCATCAGTGCACCGGCACAGGTATGCAAATCTCCTATTCCGGAAATATGCTCTATATATTCATCAAGCTCCACAATTTCGCCTGCCGATGCATGGGTATAATAATCATACGTTGTCAACGAAACGCGAAGTGCCGGAATATAAACATGCTCCATTTTATCGTTCGGCCGCATCGGGCAGTAAAAACAAACCGTTTCAAACCCACGAAGCCTTGCAAGCTCTGCAAAACGCCGTACAAAAAGCGATGTGCCAAAGCTCCCTTTCACTGCTATGCAGTAAGTGTTTGCGAAAACAGAGTCTGCATAATTGACAAATCCTTCCGGCGTGATTGCACTGACAAAAAGCTCACGAGGTCGCTGACCACCCGCACCATTTTCACTTCCGAGCACGCGGCTTGCCAGTTTTTCTGCCGCTACATAAATGCCACGGACATCGGTGCTTTCCATATATTCGCTGTCCAACTGGCGAAGAAGCGGCAATGCGGCGGCAAGGAAATGATAGCCTCTTGCAAAGGCACGCTTTTTCCGCATCGTCTGGAAGATAATCTCATCCGGATCATGGTGCAGCTTCTCCTTGTCAACATGCACGGAAACATCGAAAATCGCACCGCCGATGCATGGGTATACCGGATCACTGTTATGGGGTGCGGTGGCATCCACAATGGCTGTTTTCAGTGCAGGAATATGCACACCGTCTACAGATGACGGGTCAGAGGAGCAGTGGAAAATCTCGCAATCCAGACCTTCTTCTCCTGCCCGCTTTACAATTTTTTTCATCAGTGTGGATTTCCCCATACCCGGGCCACCTTTTATGAAAATCTTCCGGCTGTCTACCCCTTCCGACATGATGTGGTCAAACCTGGAAAAAAAGCCCTGCGGCGTATTAACCCCCGCGAACATATGCCTCTCTTTCATATGCACATCTCCTTTCACCTATCAAGGTATAGAAAACATACATATTTTGTGCCTGTCCGAGCGGATTATTCAGAAAGCATAGCCTCCAGCTCTTGTTTCGTTACCACGTATTTTTTATTGCAGAAATGACAGGTCAGCTCCGCATTGATTTGTTGATTGATAATGTCCTGAATTTCTGTTTTTCCAAGACTGCGTACCGCACGCTCAATTCTTTCTCTGCTACAGTCGCACTGATATGCCGTTTCGGCGGTTTCAAAAGTATAGGACGAAAAATCTCGCAGTGCAAAGGCCAGTATATCCTCCGGTGTGGCACCGCCTTCGAGCATTGTGGTAATGGCCGGCATTTCCTTGACCATAGCCTCCAGCTGGATAATCTGCTCCTCGGTGGCTTCCGGCATAACCTGTAAAATCATACCGCCTGCGGCTTTTACGGAATAATCCCGGTCCACAAGTACGCCGAGTGCTACCACGGAAGGAATCTGCTCGCTCCGGGCATAATACAGTGCAATATCATCGCCGATTTCCCCGGTGCAGAGCTTCACATGTCCCATATATGGCTCCTTAAGACCGAAGTCGCGGATAATACCAAGTGTTCCGTCGGTGCCTACTGCACCCCCTACATCAAGCTTTCCGTTCTTCAGCGGCAAATCCACCAAAGGATTCGCCACATATCCTTTTACGTTCGCTTTACTGTCTCCTACGGCAATCAGCTTTCCAATCGGACCGCCGCCGTCAATTTGCAACGTTAGGCTGTCCTTGTCTCCCTTCATCATATCACTCATAATAGAGCAGGCTGTCAAAAGCCGTCCTAATGCCGCTGTGGCCGTGGGCGTTGTTCCATGTATTTTCTGTGCTTCATTTACCATTTCGGTTGTAACAGCCGCTGAAGCACGCACGGCGCCGTCCGCCGTCACTGCTCGTATAATATAATCCTTCATACTTTCCTCCTATAATGCTCTATGGCCAAGTCCTATCGCCATTTCGTTCAGATGCAAAAGTCCTATCCCAAAAAACATGCAGACGCAAACGTGTTCGCCGCTTCTGGCAATACCGATTTTACCGCCTACATTCAGCCCGATTGCTTTGGACATAATCTGGGAAACAGCCTCCCTAGCCGCACCCGCCACTGCACCTTCGTCGCCGTGGCTTCCACTAATTAGACCTTCTCTTCTAGCCGCCACAACCGTTCTCTCAATCAGCTTGTTTACCGATGTGATAAATTCCCCGCCAAAATCCGCAGCAGCAACAAGAATATCGTTTTGATTACAAGTTATCTTCATCGTCTGTTCGGTTTCCCGGTCCGGCGTCATGGCCATTTGGATGGCGCAAGTCGCTACTTCTTTACTCCCATTCATTCAAAAGCACCCTTTCTCCGATTGCTCTTCCGGCGCTGGCACCTGTCGAAAATGCAATCTGCAAATTAAAGCCGCCTGTATAGGCGTCAACATCTATAATTTCACCGGCAAAATACAGTCCGGGAATTTTCTTGCTTTCCATGGTTTTAGGGTTTATTTCCCCAACACTGATGCCGCCGGAGGTAACAATCGCCTCCGCAATGGGACGAAATCCGGTAACAGTAAGCGTGAAATGCTTCAGCGTTTCCAGTATCACCGCTCGTTCCGCCTTTGTAATCAGTCCCGTCTTTTTATGCGGCGGTATACCCGTTCTTGTAATCACCGTGTCAATCAGCCGCTTTGGAAGAAGGTCATCCAGTGCGTGCAAAAAATCCTTCCGAGCATACTTTTCAAAATCACGCAGAAGACGCTTATCCAGAACCTCCCTTGAAAGGGCAGGCTTTAGATCAATCGCCACCTTGTAGGGACCGGGCTCTCGCATATGTGCACTGGCACTTAGCACCACCGGACCGGATATACCGTCATGTGTAAACAGCATTTCTCCAAATTCTTCGTATACACAGCCTTTTTCCGTACACACAGACAAGGTGATATTTTTAAGGCTTAACCCTGCTAAATCGAAGCGTTCTTCACAAACAAGGGGAACCAAGGATGCCCTTGCCGAAACCACAGTATGTCCTAAGTCTTTTGCCATTTTATACCCGTCACCCGTAGAGCCGGTCTGGGGATAGCTCATACCGCCCGTGGCAAGGACGACTGCGTCTGCCCTTATCCCTTTATCTCCAAAGCGGACGCCGCAGAGTTTTCCCTCACGCACGATAAGGCTATCGGCTTTAAGTTTGACAATGCGTACGCCTTTTTCCCGTAGCCAACGCATCAGTGCATCTACCACATCCGTTGCCTTATCACTCTCAGGGAATACACGACCGCCTCGTTCTGTTTTCAATGGCACACCGAGCTTTTCCATGAACTCCATAAGGTCTAAATTAGAAAACGCCCGAAAGGCACTGTGCAAAAACCGTCCGTTTACAACTGTATTCTCAATCAGTTCTTCATGGGTACAGTTATTTGTTAGGTTGCAACGACCTTTGCCGGTGATGCGAAGCTTTCTGCCCGGCCGATCGTTTTTCTCAACCAGATATACCTTTGCACCTGCTTCAGCTGCCATACCGGCCGCCATGATACCTGCCGGTCCGCCGCCAATTACTAAAACCTGCAAATCAGTTCTCCTTACCTATTACAAAAAATATTCTTTCGCTTTCTTCGGTCGGCGATTGCATTTGAAAATCACCGTAGACACCCAAAACCTTCAGCCCCGCACGCCGGGCAGCTTCTGAAAGCTCCTCCACCGTATATATACGTTGGGTTTGCACCTCATCACAGCGGTGGTACTGTCCGTTTTCATTCTTTATAAAAAATGAAATATCAAAATGACAGAATACATCTTCGAGTTCATTTTCCCACACATAAAAGATGTCCTCTTCATCGCAAATAATCGTTTCATTTCCCAGAATATGCCGAAGCTTATAGGGACTGTTGATATCAAAAATAAAAAGTCCACCCGGATTCAGATAATTTTTTATCAGTGCAAAAACCTTATCGATATCCTCTGTGACATAATTTATGCAGTCCAAGGCACTGACAATGGCATCCACCGTCCCATACAGTTCAAAATCCGTCATGTCCATGTGGAGATAAAGGATATCGCTGTTTTTTTCTCGTGCACGGGAAAGCATACCCACCGATGCATCCAGTCCAATCATATCATAGCCGCGATCTGCCATTCGCGTTGTAATGTTGCCCGTACCACAGCCCATATCCAAGATGAGCTCCGGCTTCTTCCCGAACTTTTTGAAAACTGCCTCGTAAAATTCCACCCACTTGTTGTAGGGCGTATCACGCATCACAAGGTCGTATATGTTTGAAAAAGCATTATACATAGTGCACCTGCCTATAATATTCATACATCATTACAGCACCTGCCGCCGCAACATTCAGGGATTCTGCACCACCTGGCATAGGAATCAAAATATGCTTGTCAGCCTTCTCATAGATGGACCGGCTTACGCCGCCTGCTTCATTCCCAAGTACCAGCATAGTAGCTTTCGGAAAGCTTGCCCCGTATAAAGGCACAGCCTTTTCGGAAAGCATTCCGCAGAAGGTTGTGTATCCCGGTAGTGTCGGAAAATCATCTGCCAGTGCAATGGGAAGAGCAAATACAGAACCCATAGAGGAACGGACTGTTTTGGGTGCAAAGGGGTCTGTGCATCCTTTGATCAAAACGACACCGTCTGCACCAACCGCGTGTGCAGTTCGGAAAATTGTACCCAGATTTCCGGGGTCTTGTATCCGATCACACAGGATAATCAGGTTGCCCCGTGCTAACGCTTCCACACTTTCGTAGGTAGCTTTACACACAGCCATAATGCCCTGTGGCGTTTTTGTTTCCGCAACAGCGTCAAATATACCTGTTTTCACCTTATAAATCCGGTCGCAGGCAGGAATTCTGCCGGTATAATCCTCCCGAACAAGAACTGCTTCCAGCTTCGCCCCGTAAGCAACACTGTCATTGACAATTCGTTCGCCCTCCAGCACCGTTTCGCCACTCTTTGCACGCCACAGATGACCGGACAGCTTCCGAATATGCTTTATAATACGATTTTCTGCACTGATAATCTCAATCATAATTTTTCCAAACTATCCTTTTCGCCCAATACAACGATAATATCTTCTTTTTCAAATACTGTGCCACTGGACGGCGTAGCATCCACGCTACCGTTTTTCTTCTTGATTGCCAAAATATTAATCTTGTATCTTTTTCGTACATCCAGGTCTATAATGGATTTTCCCACCCAGTCCAAAGGTATGGAAAGTTCAATAATGCTAAGAGTGGGTGAAAGCTCAATATAATCCATAACATTTTCAGCATTCAGCATTTGTGCCAGACGCATCCCCATATCACGTTCCGGTTGTACCACCTTATCCGCCCCAAGCTTGCGGAGCACTTTTGCGTGCAAGTCATTCTTTCCTTTGGTAATAACCTTTTCCACGCCCATCTCCTTAAGGAGGGCGGTTGTCATGATACTGTCTTCCATACTGCCGCTGATACATACAATGACGGCATCAAAGTTACGGACACCGATTTTTTCCAGCACCTCGCTGTCTGTACTGTCACCGATAACCGCATACGTAACTTCGTCCCGGATTAAATTGATCGCCTCTTCCCTACGGTCAATAACCATAACCTCACAGTTTTGTCTGGCAAGCATCAATGCTACACTGTTTCCAAATCGACCAAGTCCTATAACCAGGAATCGTTTCATACTATTCCTCCTATCCTAACATAACCTTTTCTTCCGGCATTCGCACGGCATTTGTCTTTTCCTCCTTGAACAATACAGCGGCCGCCAGCGACATGATTCCCACCCGACCGACAAACATGAGAATAATTAGGAGCACCTTGCTGATTGGAGGGAGAAAAGGTGTTAAACCTGTACCAAGTCCCACTGTGCCTAAAGCGGAGAATACTTCAAAGGCAAGGTCTATGGGGTCTCCACCGCCAAAACAAATGAAAAAAATTACGGAAACCATAGAAATCATAAAAGCAACGGCTGTAACGGACATAGCACGGAGCACAGCCGTTCTCGACACCCGACGGTGAAAGAGCGTAACATCCTTACAGCCCCGAAGCGTAGAGATTGCTCCCCAAAATACCAAAAACACCGTCACGGTTTTTACGCCGCCGGCCGTGGAACCGGGCGAGCCGCCGATAAACATAAGCAGCATTGTAAGGAGCTTACTCTGTATTGTTAAATCAGCGATGGAAACGGTATTAAAGCCTGCAGTACGGGTGGTAACGGATTGGAAGAAAGCCGCAAGTACTCTTTCTCCTTCCGACAAATTCCCAAGCGTAGCAGGATTTTGCCTCTCCAGCAGATAATACAGAAGCGTACCACCCACCACCAGTATCGCCGTTACGAAAAGGACAATCTTTGTGTGCAGGGGCATCCTCTTTTTTGTCGGACGACCCCAAACGAAAAATCCAAGTCCGCCCATGATAATCAAACCGCAGACGGTGAAATTCACCAATATATTTTCCGCATAGGGTACAAGACTGGAAAAGGCACCGTGGGTGTCCCCCATCACGTCAAAGCCTGCATTACAAAAAGCAGAAACCGATATGAAAATACTTTTCCAGATGCCCGAAGCTACGCCAAAATCCGGAATAAAAACAAAGGACAACAGCACCGCACCGATACATTCAAAAAGTAGCGTACCAAACAAAATACGCCTCATCAGGTGCACAATACCGCCCACCTCTACACCGCTGAGTGCTTCGCTGATAACCAGTCGTTCCTTTAGGGTAATGCGTCGCCGTGCTATAAAGGAAAATAACGTAATCACTGCCATGAAGCCCAGTCCACCAACTTGAATCAGCAGCAGTAACACGGCTTGTCCAAACACTGTCCAATGCTGAGCCGTATCCGTTACCACAAGCCCTGTAACACACGTTGCAGACGTTGTGGTAAAAACCGTGTCCAAAATAGAAAGCGGTTCTCCTTTGTAGGCTATGGGCAAAGACAGTATTGCGGCTCCCAAAAGAATGATAAGCAGGAAGCCGCCGATGATAATCCTTACGGAGCTCAAATGCCTGAGCTTGTACCAAAAGTTCATTCTTCGCATTTTATCCTCATATGGAAAAAGCCGCCGCAAAGCCAGATGTATCATCTCTTCGCAGCAGCTTTCGTTCTTATAAGCTTGCTTTTGCCTTTTCTACCAGTGCCTTGAAGGCCTCTGCATCGTTGATTGCAATTTCAGAAAGCATTTTACGATTGATTGCAACGTTTGCTTTCTTAAGACCGTTCATGAATGTAGAATAATTCATTCCGTTCATCTTTGCCGCTGCAGAAATACGGGTAATCCAGAGTCTTCTGAAGTCGCGTTTCTTCTGCTTTCTGCCTATGTAGGCATATACCAGAGACTTCATAACAGCTTGGTTTGCAACACGGAAGTTCTTAGACTTGTGTCCTCTGTAACCCTTTGCCAGCTTCAGTATTTTTTTACGTCTTTTTCTTGTGCTTAAAGCGCCTTTTACGCGTGCCATTTCCTATTCCTCCTATTATTTATACGGTATCAGCTTCTTGATTGTTACGGCATTGGGAATGGATGCGTATGCCGTCTTGCGAAGTCTTCTCTTACGCTTTGTGGACTTCTTGTTCAAAATATGGCTTTTGTATGCCTTTCCTCTTTTTACCTTGCCGGATTTCGTAAGGCTAAAACGCTTTGCCGCACCTCTGTGCGTCTTTAACTTCGGCATTCTACTCTCTCCTTTTATTAGTAATATATTCAAAGCCTTTCGGCTTTCAATCAGTTTTTAGGCTGTATGAACATCGTCATACTTCTACCCTCCAGCTTCGGAAGCTTATCCACCGTGCCTACTTCGTTCACCGTTTCTGCGAAACGCTTCAAAATTTCCTCACCCAAAGATGCATGATGCAATTCACGGCCTCTGAAACGAACGCTAACCTTTACCTTATCCCCGGCTGTCAAAAACTTAATCGCATTACGGGCCTTCGTTTGAAAATCATGATCATCAATCGACGGAGAAAGGCGTACTTCCTTTAAAGCCACAATCTTTTGGTTCTTACGGGCTTCCTTTTCTTTTTTGGCCGCTTCAAACTTATACTTGCCATAGTCCATAATCTTGCAGACCGGTGGCTTTGCCTGCGGTGCAATTTTCACCAGATCCATGTTCTTGCTATACGCAATTTTCTGTGCATCCTTAGCATTGACAATGCCAAGCTGCGTCCCGTCGCTGTCAATGAGCCGAATCTCCTTATCACGAATCTCCTCATTGATCATAACTTCTTTACTGATATACAGCACCCCCTAAAGTAAAATAAGCACCTCGTGTTTTATATATAAAAAAACGGCATCGCACAAGCAATACCGTCCCTTATATCGGTGGATATTAACCGTATGCACAAAATAAATGATACGGTGAGGGCTTTGCCCTGCTTGCTACTTTACATATGTTACCACGTTCTTATTCGTTTGTCAAGACTTTTTCTGAAAAAAATCATTTTTTTCTCGAAAGCATATTAATTCTTTATCCTCTTAAAGCTTGATATTATATTTCTGAAGCACGGACAATAGTTCCTGCCTGTCGTTCGCTCCAAAGCTTTGCAGCATTTTCCGCATACGGTATTTTATGGCACCGGCTGTCATAAAATTTTCCGCACCGATGTCCTCGTATTTCTTATTTTCAGCAATGGCATGGAGGATTTTCCTATCCACTTCGTCTGTGTTTTTCAGAAAATTCTTCAGCTTCACCAGTTCGCCGTATCCGCGTTCTTCTATTTCGTTATACGTGTACAGCGGTTTGTCTCTCCACTTATCCTTCTGTTCAAAACCGGCAGTACTCTCTCCTACAACCAATCGATGTCCTATCGTAATCTGTGCACGTATGATATCCGGGTTTCTTTTCAGATGCTTCCAAAGTGCTATGCACTGCTCCACCTGCTGTTCGGATAAAAGATCGATGCTGGTGATGGAGGGGACGGTACTTTGGGTAACGAGCGAATTGCCCTGTGCGACGACAAAAACATCCTCCGGGACGCGAATGCCGAATTTTGCGAGCTCCGTGATAAGGTACAGTGCCGCCATATCATTGGCACAGATCACTGCATTATACTTATCTATTCGGGAAAGCAGACGGGCGAAGCAGTCGGAAATCTGGTTTACATCGTTCAGAAAAACATCTTCCTCCCGGATGATACACCCAATCTGCTCCGCCTCTTTTGAAAACACCTTATGCTTTTTTAGATAAAAGTCAAAGGCAAAAAGAGCGATTTTTTCTCTTCCGGCTTCCGAAAGATACGAGATGACTTCACGTGCAATCTGTGCGAGATCGGGGGAAACCGTACTCATTCGCCGCGAGGATGGCTCTACACCTTCCGTAAGAAGAATACTGCGATGCATCGGAAGCAGATGATCTATTTGTCCAAAAAAAGGATGGGAGAAATTCCAGTTTATTACAAAAGGATCAGATAGCATTCCGCAGAAATCCGATTCATCTTGAATCTCGATAATTTCCGGAACAATTCCGTTTTGGTGGCATATTGTGCAAAACCTTTTCCAAACATTTGAATCCAGGGATGGCCATTTATATTTTACAAAATGCAAAACATTATTATTTCGCTTCATGCTCTCCCTCCTTTTCATGTATTCTCTTTTCATTGTACTGTCCGCAGTAAAAATTGTCAAGATAAAATTATTCGTCTTTTCTGTGGAATAATTTATCCTCGCCTGCCACATTTTTATCCTTTGAAGGAAATTTTAATATTTGTCCCTTTTCCTTTCGTGCTTTCAAGCGAAATTTCAGCATCGTGGTACGCGGCTGCGTGTTTTACGATCGCAAGACCCAGACCTGTTCCTCCCGTTTCTTTAGAGTGACTTTTATCTACACGGTAAAAGCGTTCAAAAATTCTTGATTGATGCGCAGGTGCAATTCCGATGCCGGTATCACTGACAGATATGACTGTACGGTCTTCTTCCTTTTGAACGGAAACCGTTACCGCACCGCCGTCCACATTGTAACGGATCGCATTGTCGCAAAGATTATAGATAATTTCGTAAATATAGCGACGAACGCCGTATACCGTGCAATTCTCCCCTTGAATGTTTAGCGTAATATTTTTTTTCGCCGCCGATACAGCAAGTACATCCAAAACCTCTTCTGCGACCTCTGTAAGCTCCACTGCTTCGGTTTCGGCCTCATGGTTTTCATCCAACTGAGACAGGCGGATGATGTCGTTAATAAGGCTGACCAGACGCGTGGCTTCCTTGCGGATATTCCCCACAAATCTGCCTACATCTTCCGGTTTTATCAAACCGTTTTCCAAAAGCTCCGCAGAACCGATAATGGATTGTAGCGGCGTTTTTAATTCATGGGTAACGTTAGCGGTAAATTCCTGTCGGTTACGCTCGGAAAAGGCTTTTTCCGTAATGTCAAAGGCAAGAATAACCACGCCAAGTGTTTTTCCGTCAGATGTAATAGGGTTAATATTAAATTGGTACCGGTTGCCGCCTCTCTCCTCGTCATATGCACTGTGATTGCCCGCAAGTGCATTCCAAACAGCTTTACTCATCTTGCTTGTTCTGTCAACCAGAAGAAAGTCAATATTCTTATCCTCTTTTCGTACGGAAAATATCTTTTTCGCCGCCGTATTCATGCTAAGTACCATACCGTGCTCATCGAGCAAAACGAGTCCCTCATTCATAGAGGAAATAATCTGTTCCAGCTCGTCTGATTTACGGCGAAGCGTTTCCATTTGTGACCGAATCTGCTCATGCTGCGTATGAATTTTGTTAAGTATGGGCACAAGTTCCTCGTAAGCATTGTTTTCGGAGGGATATTCAAAATCAAGATGCATCAGCGGCTCTGTGACTTTCTTTGCCATTTTGTGGGAAAGAATCAGTGCAACACTTGCGGCAATTAAAATAATAGCACAGATTGCCGGAAGCATCCCAATTATCAAGGAGCCGACCGTTAATTGACTGACAGAGATACGAAGCACATCCCCATTTTCAAGTAAGACTGCCTCGTAAAAGGTCTTTTCTGTAAGCGTTGCGGAATTTCTCGCACTACTCCCCTTCCCTTCCCGGAAGGCTTCGGCAATTTCCTCACGGTCTGCATGGTTTTCCATTTGTGTCGCATCCGATTCGCTGTCGTAAAGCACGGTGCCGTCCGCATCTACCATCGTAAAGCGGAAAGCGGTAGAATCAAAATTTTCAAAATATGCAGTATCTACCTCATTAACCGTGTCGGCAACAAGGGAAAGTGCTGATTGTAGCCGATTGACCTGAGCGGTGTTAAAATATTCATATAAAAAGCTCGTTGCAATGGCGATGCTTGCAAGAAGGACAGTAAGGGCCACCGTAATGATCGAGCGAAATATCTTTTTTGTCATATGCCACTCTCCAATCTGTAGCCAACGCCAATCACAGTTTTAATCTGACCGCCGGCATTCCCAAGCTTTTGTCGAAGGGTTTTAATATGCATATCTACCGTGCGGCTTTCGCCCATGTAATCTGTACCCCAAATTTCGTTCATGAGCTTATCCCGCGAAAACACAATATTCGGATTCTGCATAAATAGTCTGAGCATATCAAACTCCTTATGGGTGAGCTCCACCTTTTCCCCGTCTGCGATTACGATATGCTCCTTTTCTTTCAAGACAACCAGACCTACTGTTAAATCAAAAGAAGAAACATCCTTTGTTGTGCGGCGAAGAACTGCTTTAACACGCGCAACCATTTCCATAACCCCAAACGGCTTTACCAGATAGTCGTCTGCCCCGGAGTTGAGCCCGCCGATTTTATCCATCTCCGTGCCTTTTGCGGTTGCCATTATCACGGGAATATCCTTATAAATCGGTTCTGCCCGAAGCTTTTTAAGCACTTCTATGCCGTCCATCTCCGGCATCATAACATCAAGAACAATCAGTGCAGGCTTCTCTTTTTTGAGTGCTTCAAGCATTGTAACACCGTCCGCAAAGCCACGTGCCTGCAATCCCATTTGTTCTAAAGCATATACTTCAATCTCACGGATGGTACTATCATCATCAACACACCAAATCATAGCCACTTCTCCTTTGTAAACGCCCGTCATTCTATTTATATTATACCTGTTTTCACGCTCGACTGCAAGTAATTTAAGCTCCGGGCTTTTCTTTTTTTCGCACGGGGAATCCAATTACACAAACGAAAGGTATTTTTTTGTATATTCCGTGTATTTTTCTCTGTAAAACGCACTGTCGCTTCTCAGCATTTTAAGGGATTCATGCAGATTCATATTTTTCTCTTTCGCATCCATAATACAGCCTGCAATGTTGGAGCAATGGTCGGAAACTCTTTCCATGTTGGTGATGAGATCGCTCCAAACAAAGCCGGCCTCAATGCCGCAATCACCCTCGCGCAAGCGGTCAATGTGTCTTGTGCGAAGAATTTCCTTCATCCTGTCTATGACCTGTTCCAGCGGTTCTACGAGATTCGCTTGTTCTGCATTTTCTTCTATAAATGCAAGATAAGACAGTGTGACAATTTCATTCGTTGCTGCCGAGAACGAATCCATCTCTGCCTTTGCACCGTCGGAGAATACGATGCCTTTCTCTCGCATTTCTTCGGCAGATTCAAGAATATTTACAGCATGATCCGAAATACGCTCGAAATCTCCGATTGATTTCAGCAACATGGTTGCCGTTGCGCCCTCCCTTTCTCCCAGCTGTTTTGAACTGATTTTAACAAGGTACGTGCCGATAATGTCCTCAAAGTGGTCAGTTTTATCCTCCGCATCACGAATAGCCTGTGCCTTTAGCTTATCATAACTTGTAAGACACTCGAGACTGTTTTTCAGTGCATCGGTTGCTACCTTAGCCATATCAAAAGTGAGGTTATGTGCACATTCCAATGCGATAGCGGGAGTGCCGAGAAGTCTGTCGTCAAGCTCTGAAATCTTCTCAGGAAGCTTTGCATCCGGCACCAGCTTATAGGCAAGCTTTTCCAATAGTCCCGATAAAGGCAAAAGAAGAACGGTACAGACAATATTGAAAATAGAATGTGCTGTTGCGATGCCCGCAAACGAAGCGGATTCATTTAACAACGCCGGCGTAAATATGGCATTTCCTATTGAAAACGCTCCGAGGCATATCGCCGTTCCGATTACATTAAAGAATAAATGCACAAATGCTGCTCGCTTTGCATTCTTTGTTGTGCCCACCGAAGAAATCATCGCCGTAACGCAAGTTCCGATATTCTGTCCCATAATAATCGGAATGGCCGCACCGTAGGAAACGGCACCGGTCGCCGCAAGTGCCTGCAAAATGCCGACAGAAGCGGAACTTGACTGAATAACGGCGGTAAAAATTGCACCTGCAAGAACACCTAAAATCGGGTTTTTGAACATAAGGAATAATTCTTGGAACGCCGGAATGTTTCGTAATCCCGAAACAGCCCCGGTCATTGTTTCCATACCAAACATCAGCGTGGCAAAGCCGAGAAGCACCATGCCAATATCCTTTTTCTTGTTGTTCTTTATGAACATAAAGAGTATGATGCCGATAAGTGCAAGCACCGGGGTAAAAGAAGAGGGCTTAAGTAATTTTAAGAAAATATTAGTACCGGAAATACCACTTAAACTTAATATCCACGCCGTAACGGTTGTGCCGACGTTCGCCCCCATAATAACATGAATTGCTTGTTTTAAGCTCATTAACCGCGAGTTTACAAAGCCAACCACCATAACCGTTGTAGCCGATGAGCTCTGTATGACCGCCGTAACACCAAGACCGGTCATTAAGCCCGCAAGCTTACCCGATGTCAGCTTACCGATCATTGTTTCCAGCTTTCCGCCGGCACTTCTCTCCAAAGCACCTCCCATAAGGTTCATGCCGAAAAGAAACAGGCATAATCCCCCTATGAGCGTGAGTACATCGAAAACATCCATTTTTAAAAACCTCCTTTTATTCTTTTGCAGTATTATTCCACCTGCAATGTATTTTTATTTTACTGCTTTACTGTAAAATCCGTAATCACTTCGGTGTAAAATTCATGTAAAAAATAAGAGCCGAACGAAAATCCGTCAGCTCTCAATTTTTAAGGTTTACAAATATAAATCTTTGTTTCTGTCACTACAAAATCAGTCCGTTAAAATCTTATTTTTTTCAAACACCTTTATAAGTATTGTACCAAAAATCAATCCTGCCGCACCCTGCATAGCGTTAGCGGGTATATTCACGATTGACGGTATCAAGCCGTACAAAAAGCCTTCAAATATGAAGTAGCCCAGAATCATGATTCCTTCAGCCAAGATGCCGCTAATTATTCTTGCCGGCAGCTTCCCGATTTTGTTCCCGAGAAATTTAAAGCCGTAGTACGCAATAAGTGCCATTAGTCCTTTAATGATAAAGGTAGCAGGTGCATACATAACGTAACCCGAAAAAACATCTGCAAGTGCTGAGCCCAGACCTGCCGCCCAAAAACCGTAAAGCGGAGATAAAAGCCACCCGGAAAGAAGGACAACCGGGTCCCCTAAATTCAAATAGCCTTTCAGTGGAGACGGTATTTTGATAATCATTGTTGCGACACAGCAGAGAGCCGCAAATAGGGCCGCTATAACTGTTTTCTGCGTTTTTGTTTTCATTTTTTAAAACCCCTTTACAAATTACTGTATATAGTATATAATAAATCTGATTATATCACAATTACCAATTGAGGAGTTTTTGATATAACCAGATGAAGTACGCAATCGATTTTAATTCAAAACAAAATGCCTATATCCAACTTTATAAACAACTCAGGCAAGATATAATACTTTCGGTGTATAAATACGGGGACAAGCTTCCTTCAAAACGAATGCTTGCCGATGAAGCCATGACAAGTGTTATTACCGTAGAGCATGCATACAGTATACTATGTGATGAAGGATACATCGAATCAAAAGAGCGTAGCGGTTATTATGTTACCTATCGCGAAAATGATTTCGTACCCATCGCAGAACCCGATCCACATGATATATCTGTCAGTCATACGCATTATCATAACAGCCACGAATTTCCGTTTTCGGTGTTTGCCAGAACGATGCGAAATGTAATCTCCAAGTACGGTGAACAAATTCTGATAAAATCACCGAATGCAGGATGTTATGAGCTGCGAAAAGCAATCTCTGATTATCTTGCCAGAGGTAAGGGTATACATGTTACTACCGACCAGATTATCATCGGCTCCGGTGCTGAATACTTATACGGCCTCATCGTGCAATTTTTAGGGCGTGACAAAATCTATGCGATCGAAGATCCGTCATATGAAAAAATATACTCTGTATATAAAATGAACGGAGCCGCTTGTGATTTATTGAAACTGGGGAAGGACGGCGTTCTTGCCTCCGAACTCAACAAAACCCGGGCAACCGTCCTTCACGTAACCCCATTCCGAAGCTTTCCGAGCGGTGTGACTGCAAGTGCTTCAAAACGAATCAAATACATACAGTGGGCTGCGGAAAGAAACGGGTTCATTATTGAAGATGATTTCGATTCAGAATTCACGGTTTCAACCAAAAACGAGGATACCGTTTTTTCACTTGAGCCAATGCGTAGTGTAATATATATGAATACTTTTACCAAAACAGTAGCTCCCTCCATGCGAATCGGCTATATGGTTTTGCCGAAGGAGCTTGTTGCTTCCTTTTTTGACAAGATGGGCTGTTATTCATGTACAGTCCCGATATTCGAGCAGTATGTACTTGCAGAGTTCATCAACAACGGCGATTTTGAAAGACATATAAACCGAACCAGGAGAAAACTCCGCCAGGCATTAAGAGATAAGTAAAGCGTAGCAAAAACCGCTACGCTTTACAGACTGTTGAAAAACTTGCTCTACCGCAAGAATACTTTTATAAAATATCAATATGTTCGCCGTTTAATGCTTTGTTCATGCTTCTGACTGCACAAAACTTACCGCACATGGAACAGCTATCCTCGATTTCAGGCTTTCTGTCATCACGGATTTTCTTTGCGGTTTCAGGATCTACGGAGCATTCCCATTGCTTTTCCCAGTCGAAGGTTCGCCTGGCTTCTGCCATTTTGTCATCCATATCCCTTGCGTGCGGAATCTTCTTTGCAATGTCGGCCGCATGCGCCGCAATTTTAGATGCGATAATCCCTTGCTTTACATCCTCTACATTCGGAAGTGCAAGGTGTTCGGCAGGCGTTACATAACAAAGGAATGCCGCACCCGCCGATGCCGCTAATGCACCTCCGATTGCAGAGGTAATATGGTCATAGCCGGGAGCAATGTCGGTAACGATTGGTCCTAACACATAAAAAGGTGCGCCCATACAGATTGTCTGCTGAAGCTTCATATTTGCTTCAATCTGGTCTAAGGGCATATGTCCCGGTCCTTCCACCATAACCTGTACATCCCTTCCCCACGCACGCTTTGTCAGCTCGCCGAGCCTTACCAATTCTTCAATTTGGCATACATCACTTGCGTCGGCAAGACATCCGGGACGGCAAGCATCCCCAAGTGAAATTGTCACATCATATTCACGGCAAATGTCAAGTATTTCATCGTAGTATTCATAGAATGGATTTTCTTCACCTGTCATACTCATCCATGCAAAAACCAAAG
>SVJY01000006.1 GCA_015068765.1 Oscillospiraceae bacterium | reverse complement strand
GGCTTCTTTCTCTTCGCCGTCTTCCATATACACAAGCGTCTGTGCCGTGGTATTGCCGCCCACGACATCCTTTGCAACAATTTCCACGGATTTGGAAGCCGCACGGGGCACAATGGCTACGATGACGGGGGTGTCGGTGATATCATCCTCGCGGTAGAAAACGTCTGCACGCACGCCTAAAAGTGCCTGGGCATCGGTGTCACCCTTCTTCATAACCGTCGAAGCTGTGCCGTCGGAAACACGCACCTCGTCCGATAAAACCTTGGACGGTACAAGCTCCGCACACGCCATAGGCGTCTCGACTACCTTGCCGGTCATCTTCTCTACCTTCAAATAACGGGAGAGAAGGGTGGCGGATTCGTTTGCATCGTATGTATAGCTATCCTCACCGTAGCTGGTCTTTTCAAAAAGCGGCTTGTCCAGTGCGTTATAGAGAAGGATTGCCATATTGCCGCGTGTCATCTCGCCGCCGACATCTACGCCACGCAGTACATCCAGCTGTGCCGCCTTGGAAAGATAGCCCGAGGGATAACCGCCCATTGCCTCTGCCTGCACGGTATACCCCAGTGCCGCCACAACCATTTTAACAGCCTGTTCATAGGTGACGGACGCATCCGGTGCAAAGGTCGTTGCACTTGTGCCGTTTACAATACCCATCTGGTATGCGGCGGCAATATTGGCATACGCCCAGTGCGAGGACGGTACATCGGTAAAAACATCCTGTCCCATGGCGTTTTCTGCCATGTTCATCGCACGAAGGAGTATGGTTGCCATTTCTGCTCTCGTCAAAGCGCTGTCCGGCTCATATGCCCCTTCCGCCTTGCCTTCCACGATACCGAGTGCCGATAAAACATCTACTTCGGTTTCGCAATTTGTGCCCGTGGTATCCGCAAAGGTCTGTGCGGAAACGGGGCCTGCCTGCAATGTGATAACCATCACAAATGCAAGCAAAAGTGTAAGTCCCTTCTTCATAAAAATACCTTCCTTTATATAATATTTTAAGAATTGATTTTTGGAGCTAAAACGTACCGTTTATTCCTGTCTTTTTTTTGCACGGTAGGCATTCGGAGACATGCTCATCTCCCGCTTGAAAATCCGATTGAAGTGGTTTACGTTGTTGAAGCCCACTTCATAACAAATGGTCATAATTTTCTTATCCGTATCGACCAGCAGCTCCAGTGCCTTGGCGATACGAATCATCGTCAGATATTCCGTAAAGGTCTTGGACGTAAAATACTTAAAAAGATAACTGAAATACGAGGGGGACAGCATGAACTTCTTTGCTACGATGTCCGCCGTCAGGTTTTCAAAATAATTATCCTCAATATACGAAACTGCATTTAGAATGCATTCCTTCTGTGCTTTATAGGTGCGTTCTGTTTTGGAAGCATTCAGATGCTGGGAAAATTCCCGGCCCACAATGACCAAAAGCCGCAAAAGCTGTGCACGAATCAAAAGCTCAAAGCCTGTATTCTGTTTCGTATACTCCGTATACACATCATGCAGAATACTTTCCACCGCCGTCTGTACGCTTCCCACCAGGTTAAAACGGGGTTTGACAAGGTCCTGGGAAACCAGAAACGACTTGATATAGGCAAAATCAACGAAAACATCCGCTTCACTCATATCATGGAAGTTCTGGTTGATAAATTCCGGCGTGAACTCAAATTCAAAAATAACAGCACTTTCATCGTCCTTCAGCACCATATTATGGGGTACTCTGGGCGGAATGATAAAAATATCGCCCTTGATGATTTCATATTCCTTGCCGTTTATAATATGGATCGCTCGGCCGCTATAGACATAGTTAATCTGAATGAAATCGTGCTCATGGGGAGCCTTCCGTTTTTTTGCCAAATCGTACTTAGCCACAAAAAACGGCAGACCGTTTCCATTATCATTAATGGTAAACACCCTATATGGATCAATTTGTCTGTCTGGTTTTCCTTTCATCATTGCTGTTCCCGAAAAACCGGGTTCTCTCCTTTAAAAACAGGCAATTTTACGCCCTAATTTCTCTACAGTATATTATAGCGAAAACAGGCAGAAAAGTCAACTGTTTATTCCCGGAAAGCCTTGGCATTACGCCAGGCCCAGAAGTCTCTCTGCATTTTTGAACGCTATTTTTTCAAATACCGTCTCTGAAATCTCGCCACTGTCCCGGAGTCCTTCCAAAAGGGCGGGGAGATGGTTTTCTTCAGCCATATAGCATAAATCCGTGCCGAACATGATCCGATCCTGGAACTCCTGCAAGAATTTAACCCCATGGGCTCTGTCCCGATTCAGTGCGTTATAGCCGCTTTTCGCCGATAAATCCACCCACAAATTGGGATAGCGGCGTAACAGTGCCGGAACGCTTCCCTCTTCGTCAATGGGGTAGTCCGGATAGCCGTACCGATCCTCTTCCTTCCGAAGTGTGCCCATTTCCGCCCAGAAGGCAGAGCCGTGGCCCACAAAAATCAGATTGGGGTACTTTTCCAGACATGCCGCCAGCTGGGGCAGGCCCGCATCATCATACAGCCCGAACTGGTAGTCCTGAAATGCCGTTAAATCAAAGAGGAACGGGAAGCCCACCTCTTCGGCACACTTCATCAGGTTTTGCATTTTGGGGTCATTAAATGCCATGTTGGGGAGCACTTCTCCGATTCCCCGGCATCCCAGCTTTTTAAAATGCTCCATTAGGAAACCGATGGGTGCATCGCTTGTGTTATACAGCACTCTGGGGTCGAGATTACAAAAGGGGATGAACCGACCGCCGGAAGCATTGCAGATGTCGATAATCTCCCCGACAGACTGCGGCACATACACCTCGGCACTGACAAGGGGCAGAAGCACTGCTCTGTCTATCCCCAGCTCGTCATGCCGGCGAATCAGCTGTTCCTCATTTAAAAACATCTCGAAATAGCCCCGTGCATCCATAGCGGTGGAGCAGGGTCTCGGGTACGGATATTTATACAGATGGGCATGAACGTCTAAGTACATTTTAGGTCTCCTTATTTTGCTTTGCGGTCCAAAAAGTATTGCGTTACCTTGCGGATACCCTTTATGACTTCTTCCACATCCTGCTTTGTGTAGAATTCATTGACGGGGAGCTTGACGCTGTCAACAATCACCTTTTCCGCCACCGGGCAAGCACCGGGATAGCAGTTCGGATTGTCCCGGAAGATTTCATAGTCATATACAGGCTCGGGAATATAGCCGAAGCTGCAAGCTACGCCTTCTGCAAGAAGTGCCTCCACATATTCCTTTCTGTCTACACCAAGCACCTCTTCATCCAGACGCATCAGGTAGAACCAATAGGAGCTCTTACCGCCCTCGATTACCTTGTGGGGATGAATACCCGGCAAGTCCTTAATGCCTTCTGTAAGTGCATCGCCGAACGCGTTTCGGTTTCCGCATATCATGGGTAATTTCTCCAGCTGGGCAAGGGCGACTGCCGCCGTCAGCTCGTTCATGCGATAGTTCGGCGCCAGCGTTTTGATTTCACGCATTTTGCCGCCGAAGCGGTTGTAATTCTTGTCCGCAAAACGGAAAGCTGTCTTATATGTTTCTTCATCATTCATAATGAGGAGACCGCCGTCACCGGCAGAAATATGCTTGAAGTCATTGAGGCTAAAGCAGCCGATATGACCGATTGTACCGGCAAGACGGCCCTTATAGTAGCAGAGATAGCTCTGGGCACAGTCCTCAATAACCTTAATGCCATGTCGGTTGGCAACCTCCATAATCGCATCCATATCTGCCGCATTCCCTGCAAGATGCACAACAACAATGGCCTTGGTCTTCTCTGTTATTTTTGCTTCGATGGCTTTTGCATCCATATTATATGTATGGGGGTCAAGGTCCGCAAACACCGGGATAGCCTTTTGATACAGGATACCGATGATACTGCCCATGTCCGTAATGGGTGAAGTGATAACCTCATCCCCCTCGCCGATGCCGAGGGCACCCAGTGCTACATGAATAGCAGCCGTGCCGGAGGACGCCGCCACGCAGTATTTTGCACCGTACAGCTCTGCAAATTTATTCGTCAGCATTTTTACCTTGTTTCCCGTCCAATAAAACAGTGTGTTCTGCTCCAGTGCTTCCTGCAGCTGTACCAGCTCTTCCTGTCCGAAACGCTTTCCGCTACCATAGGGAACGGTTTTCGCTTTTTCTCCACCATGAATTGCTAATTTTTCCATGACTATATCTCCTACTCGTATTTTTTCGCAAGGCACTTTTGCCTTATGTTTTTAATTATAGCACCGTTTTTTTTGCTTTTCTTTGCGTATTTTACTTTTCTGTTGACGAATTGCACTTTTTGCTTTGTACCTTATTGCAAAAAAAAGCGACTTTTAGTATAATCAATTTGTACAATAGTTCAAACGGAAGGATCTGCCTTACTCTCTGTTTGGAACGAAAACCAAAAACTGAAAGGATGATAAACATGAAACTGACGAAGAAAACAATGGCAATGTTCCTGGCAACTGCCCTTTTGGCAGGTATGCTTTTTGCTGTGCCTGCATTTGCAAACGGCACAGGAAATCTTGCCCTCAATCCCGGTTTTGAATCGACAGAGACGAGAACGCTCTCCGGGGACGAAACCTACCTCTGGCCCTCTTTAGGTACAGATGAAAAGGAAGTATGGGATGTTAAAGGACAAGGTCTGTACACCTATACCGACAAGGGCGTGGATGCTTACCTCGTCAACAGCACCGACGAGCCTGCCAACGTTCATAGTGGCGACTATGCGATGAAGATGATCTCTGAAGCAGCCTCCAAAAGACGGCTCTGGCAGAAGCTGACCAATCTCACACCGGGCAGCTGGTACGAAGCCTCCGTCTGGGTAAAGGCAGTGCCGCCCACCGAAACCACCAACTACGGTGGCTATAACGTACAGGGTGCAGAGGTTCGCATCGGCCGTTCTGAAAACGGCGGTTATAACCCCGACTTTGTTAACAATGGCTGGATTGCTTCTTCTACCGACCAGCACGCCCAATTCAATCTCGGCCTTGGCGGAGATGGTAACGGTCCGTTGATTGACACATACGGAAAATGGTCCCAGATTATGGTCCGCTGGCAGCAGCCTGCCGCCTGGGACGAGGATGGTCTATATGATCCAACCACCGCATACCTTGTTTTTGAAACCGGCTACTTAAATTCTTGTCTGGTAACCTATTATTATGATGATGTACTGGTCCGCCAGATCAACAGCTTCAACGGTGACTTTTCCGACACCTTCAACGGCGGCTTTGAATCCGTCTCCACCCAGAAGATTGACGAAACCAGCTCTGTTGCCTGGCCCACCGGTTTGGGGCTTGGCGTGTTCTACACCCAGAGCGGTCTGGCAGATGATATGAATGCTTCTACTGCTGAAGCCAGAACCGGCAGCTATTCTCTCCAGATGAAATCCGCTTCCACCAAAGGGTATTACAAGGCGTGCAGATCTGCACACCTGTTTGTTCCCGGTCTGGAGGGTGGCAAAACCTATAAGCTGACTGCGTATGCAAAAATTGACGGCTCTACCGACGGCACCTGCCGCATCGCCATTGGTCCTTCCTACATCGGCAGTATGAACCAGAACTGGTACTATGGAACGGTTGTTCCTTCCACAGAGACTTGGAAGGAAATCTCCATTGTGTTCACTGTGCCGGACGCAAAATTCACCTACGGCTATGTACAGCTCTTCTCCGGTGCACTCAGCGAAGGGGGCAGCCTCTATTGGGACGATATTTCCGTTACAGAAACGAACGTATCCCTTTCCAAGGGCGAAAATGCAGTGACCGCATCCGTAGAGTACATTAACGGAAAGGCCTCTGCCCAAAAGGCAACACTGGTGCTTGCCACCTATAAGGTAACCGGCGACATAAAACGAATTACCGGCCTGACCATTTTGGAAAGTGATTCCGTAAGCACGAAGAACTTTACGTCCTTTACCGAATCCGTTCCCTTCACAAGCGAAGACACCGAGGTGAAAGCCTTCCTGTATGAATCCCCCATGGTAGGGTTTACCTCCCTTGTTGATCCGGTAACCCTCAGCCTGGGAGAATAACCTATGATGAAAAAACTGACTGCATTGATACTCATGCTGTTGCTTCTGCCCCTTTTCGGGGCAGAAGCGGCGGAAACCGATTCCTACCTCTGGGCAGAAAAGGTGGGGACCGGGGTTTGGGGGTATGAAACCCATAAGGGTACGCAGGCTGTCGCCACAAATGAAAAAGCTCATTCGGGCACCTATTCCATGAAGCTTTTCAATAACACTGCCTCTAATATCCGCATTTGGCTGGAGGCGGAAAATCTTACGCCCGGCAAAACGTATACCGCAAGAGGCTTTGTGTATCTTACACACCAAATCAGCAGTGATACGGGGGCACGGATGCGCGTTGCCCCCACTTATAAAAGCGGGCAGAGTGCCTGTTGGTCCATGTCGCAAAATATCAAAACCGACGTGGGACGATGGGTAGAGGTTTCGCTTTCTTTTACCCAACCGGAAGACACTGTGTACGCCACACTCCTGCTGGATGCAGGCAAAATCCCCTCCGGTGGTGCCGTTTATTGGGACGATATTACCCTCAGTGACTACGAAAACTTAGGTGGCGATTTTGAAACCGTGGAGACCAGACAGTTTATAAAGGCTCCCGAAATTCCTGCCATACCGGAAAATGCGGTTAATCTGGTGGAAAATCCCGGCTTTGAAGATGTGACCGGCATCTCTCCTGACGGTTGGAATGCCTATGGCGGCGGTTATACGTCTGATAACCCTTACGTTTCTCTCACCCGGGAGGTCACCCGTTCGGGAGATTATGCCGTGCAGATTTCTTCCTCTGATACCGTTTCCAATCCCTTCACCAGCCGTTCTGTCACAGTGGAACCGCTTACCCATTATATCCTGTCCGCCTATGTCCGGGTGGAATCAGCGTCCGACGCTGCGGTCATCAAATTTGAATGTTATGACAGCGTGGGGACCCCTGTGGGCTTTTTTAACTCCGAAGCCGTTTACGATTCAACGAATGGTGAATGGGTAGAAATCCGCCAGCGGATTTACACTGTACGGGATTGTACCAGACTGGCAATTCTTCCCCGGCTTTCCGGAAGCGGCCTGATTTACTATGACGATGTGACCCTTTACAAGGAGGGCGAGGCGGCCTTCGAGCTATCCACCGACGGCGTTTTCTATTACGAGGATATTGCCGACGGAACGGCGACCGTGACAAAGCTTGTGGGCAAGGATTACACCGGCTGTACGGTTGATTTTGCTTTGAAGGACGGGGCTTCGGTCAAAGCCATCCGGGAAAATGTCGGATTTTCGGGTGATACGGCGAAATGGAGCTTCCCCCTTTCCGTATTGCCGGAAATCCGGAAGGAATACACGCTTACCGCTTCTCTTAAAAAGAATGGGCAAGTTCTCTCCACACGCGAGACGCCGGTTTACCGGTATGAGCGGAGCCCCTATATCCGAAAAGAAGACGGCGTGTATCTTAAAAATAAAACCGAGCCCTTTTATCCGGTTATCGGCTATCAGGTAGGTTATACTGATTTTGAAAAAATGGCACAGGCCGGTATCAACGTGGTGCAGATTATCTTTTCCGATTATGAAGATCTGCGAAACCGGCTGAATGAAGCACAAAAATATAATCTGATGGGGCTTGTGGCTCTGTATTCCGGTGGAAATATGCCCTGCCATCCCGCCAATCTGGAGCAAACCGTGGACGTACTCTCCCGGTTTAAAAATCATCCTGCCGTATTTGGCTGGATGATCATGGATGAGCCCTTCGGCAACTATCCCTATCATGAGGCGGTGGAGGGACTCCGTGAATCCTACAAACTAATTCGCTCCATTGATACGGAGCATCCTGTGTATACCCTGGATAACCAGGACACCACGTTTTCCGAAAGCATAAAATATGTGGATATTTTAGCTACTGACCCCTATCCGGGCTCTTCCCACGACACGGCCGGCTACGTCTATTCCAGAATCCGGGCGGCCTGCGATGCGGCAAAGGGACAAAAGCCGGTATATTCTATTTTGCAGGCGTTTGATTACTATGATCTCTTCCCCAATGACGATCAGATGCGTTCCATGGTGTACCAGTCTTATCTGGCCGGGGCAAGTGCTGTCGGCTATTTCCGCATCGGTGCGGCACGGGTCGTCAGTGGCACAACCCAGCCTCTTTACCAAACGGAGCTCTGGCAGACGCTGCATACACTTTCCGCCACTGATATCCCTGTTTTCTCGGCCTCTTCCGGCTACGAAGAGGAAACTGACCGTTGCCGGTATACCCGGATTACCTACAGGGACAGAAGCTATCTGGCGGTCATCAGCAAAAACAAGAGCGAGGCGGTAACGGATATACTCCCGGTCTGGGCAAATACCGTTTCCCTTGTATCCGGTAGCGGTACTGCCTATCCGGCAGACGAAGCACTATATGTTTCCTTACCGGCCTGCGGTGCGATACTTCTGGATATTTCTTCTGAAATGTCAACGGCTCCCGTGGCATTTTATGAGGGCGAGCAGCGTGTGTTCAGCCTACCAACAGGCACGGTAACCGCACGGCTGACAAGGCCTTCAAACGGCAAAACTCTTTATCTGGCTCTTTATAAAACAGTAAACGAAATCAAAAGGCTAGAGGCATTTACCTTTACGCCCTGTACAGCAGAAACAGACGAGGTTTCCATTACCGTTCCCGGCACCGGCTATACGCTGGCCGCCTATCTCTGGGACAAAAACTATTCGCCCATCGGCTGTGCAGAAACCCTATCACAATAAAAGGAGGATTCCCCATGAAAAAACTGCTCGTATGTTTTCTGGCAATGCTACTCATGCTTCCCACCTTGCCTGTTCTGGCAGAGGAAGCCGTCGAGTATATCTGGGCTGACGGCTGGGACACCGGCTGGTCCTCATACACAACTGAAAAAGGAATCGAAGCCGCCGTAACAGACGAAGACGCAAACAGCGGTACGTATTCCATGAAGGTGTGGAACAGCCTGGAGGACAACACAAGAATCTGGACAAGAATCAAGGGACTTGAGCCCGGCAGAACGTATAAAGCCAGCGTTATGGTGAAAATCGCCGGCAAGAATTTGCCGGACAAGGCCGGGGCAGTTCTCCGTATTACGGGAAATTATAAGGACGGTGCCGGTGCGGCCATTGCCTATTCTGACCGGATTTCCTCCACAAATAAACGCTGGACAAAGCTGACGGCTACATTTATTTATCCCAAGGATAAAAACCGGCTGATTCTCTGTCTGGACACCGGTCTTGTGCTGGAAGGCAGTACCGTTTACTGGGACGATGTGGTCATCGAAGGCACAGACCTTGATATAAACGGCAGCTTTGAAAAGGTGACCGAGGTGAAGCCGGAAGTGATTGTGATTCCGGAAACCAGTACGAACCTTGTCAATAATACCAGCTTTGAGGAGCACGACGGCGTCAGCGTCTCCGGCTGGACCGCCTACCAAAACTTTTCTTCGTCGAACCCATATGTTTCCATTACATCGGAAAAAGTACGTACCGGCAATTCTGCTATTAAAATTCAAAGTTCCGAAGTGGGCAAAAACCCCTGGGTCAGCCAGATGATGCACGTAAAACCGGGTGTGGAATATGTGGTTTCCGTCTGGTATTACATTGAATCCCTGGACAAAGAGCTGGTCAATAGTAGTGGTGCCTACATCAAAATGGAACCCTACGGCGATCCGAAAAACCCCTCAAAAACGGTGCTGGACGGTGCAACTGCATCCGAAACCATTGTAGAACCCAACTCTCCTTCGGACGGGTGGAAAAAGCTTGTCACAAAGGTGGCAGCCGGCATTGAGTGTAACGGTCTTGCGATTTATGCCCGTCTGGGCGGTGCCGGGGTGGTCTATTTTGACGACATGGAAATGTATCAGCTGACAGCGCCCTCTAAATTCAGTCTGGATACGGACTGGGGCGTATATTATCCGGATTACAAGGAAGGTGTTGCCAAAGTTATTCCCACTGCCGACCTGACGGAAGAAAATACCACAGTTTCCTTTGCTTTCAAGGACGGGAAAAATGTTCTTCTCAAAAAGGACAATATTCCTGTTTCCGGAAAAGAAGAGGTCAGCTTCGTTTACCCCACCTCCCTCTTTACGGAAATGGCAAAAACCTATACCGTGACCGCCACACTTCGTGACGCTTCCGGTGCGGTTCTGGAGGAACGGTCCAGGAACGTCTATATGTTCGAGCGTTCCCCCTATATCCGAGAGGACGGCGTATACCTTCTCAACAAAACCACACCATTTTATCCGATTATTGCGTACCATTCTACCGGCGAGGATGCGGCACCCGTACTGGTAGAGGGCGGCATCAACACGATTCAGCTTCATTTCGGCGGAAATGTTTCCGGCCTTGAAAAACAGCTTGCTATTTGTGAAAAATACAATATTTACGCCTTTGTATGCCTGTACTTTAACGGCAAGCCCGCCGCCCATCCGGACAACATTGCTACTAATACAGATGTAATTGAGGACTTTAAAGATCATCCCATGGTGCTGGGCTGGATGGTACAGGACGAACCCTTTATCCACGGCTCTTACGATGAAGTCATCGAGCAGCTTTGCAATTCCTATGCCTTTATCCGTCGAATTGATCCGGAAAAACCGGTATACACACTGGACAATGCGGCAAGCACCTTCTATGAAACCAGTAAGTACGTAGATATTCTGGCAACTGACCCCTATCCCACTTCCAAGCACGATCCGGCCACCTTTATTGCTACCCAGACGGCTAATATGCGCGAGGCGGCAAGAGGGGATAAAATGATCTGTCCCATTGTACAAACCTACGAAGGCGGCATCTTCCCCAGCCAGGATCAGCTGAGAAGCAGTCTATATCAGAGTTTATTTGAGGGTGCACAGTCCTTCGGCTATTTTGCCTTCGGCGATGCCAGAATTATTGACGGCAAAACGATTCCGCTGAATGAAACGGACCTTTGGCCTGCCATAAAAGAATTTATGGCAGTGGACCTTAAGGACGATATGGCATTTCGTGTATTTGCCGGCAAAGATATCCCCACCTTTAACGATGTGCGAAACGATACGTTCTGGTACAGAAGCTGGGAAAAGGACGGCAAATTGTATGTGGTCATTCTCAATCGCAGTAATGAGGAGGAGCGAGAGGTTGAAATCAAGCTGGAAAGCTTTGACGGCTCTGTCTCGGTCGGTGCATTTTCCGGTAAAATCGTTTCCGGCGGCAAGGGAAGCTATTCCGGCAACGGAATTTTAAAGGCTACACTGCAGCCCTGTGCTGCACAGCTTTGGGAAATCACGCCTTCCGGTACGGTTGATTTCAGTGTATCCGTTCCCTTTACCTACTTTGATATGAACGGATACGGCTGGGCGAGAAATGCGGCAGAGCTCATGCGTGAAAAAGGTATCACCTACGATCCGGTGCGGGATAAATTCCGTCCGGGCGAAAAAATTACCCGCGGCGATTTTGCCATGTTCCTGGTGCGGACCTTGGGGCTTTCCGGCGAGGCAACAGAAAACTTTGCAGACGTTGATCCTTCCGCCCATTACGCCAAGGATATTGCCATCGGACGTGCCGCCGGTATTTTAAACGGCGTAGGCGATAATAAATACAATCCGGAGGCCGAAATCACGCGGCAGGATTTAATGACCATCGTTGCCCGCGGCATGGAGCTATCCGGTGACATCGACCTGCAGGCTTTTTCAGACAGTGACATGGTTTCAGATTATGCACTTCCCCATGTGAAAGCCATGATTAAAAAGGGTCTTGTGAAGGGCAATGCGGACGGTACCTTAAATCCCCTGGGGAATACCACCCGGGCAGAAGCGGCTGTGATTATGCAGCGTATATTAAAATAGCGAGGGAAAGAAAAAAAAGTTTTTTGGAAGAAGGCTGTAACTTTTTGCAGCCTTCTTTCTTTTGCGAATATTGCGTTTTATGTTTGCATATATTGCTCTTTTGTGAAAGTGGATATCGACATTACGCTATGGATATGGTAATATAAATTGTTATATTATGTTCTCTTTATATATAAAAGAAAGGTTTTGTCAAAAGGATACATATCCGCTGACGGCAGGAACCAACGATTTGGATGGGTTTCTACCTAACAGGGGGCTTATCCCGAAAAGGAGGAAAACGATGGCGATTACACAATCTGCATTCGGAACACTGGGCGACCGCGAGGTATATGCCTACACCCTGGATAACGGAAGAGGCCTTCGTGCCGAAATACTAAACTACGGCGGCATCCTTCGCCGGCTCATTTATAAGGGCGTGGACGTGGTGCTTGGGTATAACACCTTCGCAGAATATCCCGGTAATCCCACCTATTTCGGTGCACTGGTCGGTCGGAACGCTAACCGCATTGCCGACGCCGTCTTTACATTAAACGGACAAACCTATACCCTCTGCCAAAACGACGGAAAAAACAATCTGCACGGCGGCGAGGTCGGTTTTGATAAAAAAATCTGGGACGTTACGGTGGCAGACGGCGTAGAGCCCTCTCTCCTTTTGTCCCTTGTAAGCCCGGACGGCGAGGAAGGCTTCCCCGGAACGGTGACGGTGCAGGTAACCTATACGCTGACGGCGGACAACAGCCTGAAAATCCATTATACGGGAGAAGCTGACCGGGATACGGTTCTGAACCTGACGAATCATGCCTACTTCAATTTAAACGGGCACGGCAGTGGTGCGGTATCCGGCCACACGCTTTTTATGGAAAGCGATTTTTATACGCCAAACAGCGACGACTGTATTCCCACCGGGGAGGTACACCGCACATCGGGTACACCCTTTGATTTTTCGTCTCCCGCCCGGCTGGAGGAACGGCTGTTTGCCGATTTTCCGCAAGTCCGGAAGTTTCGGGGTTTTGACCACAACTTCATTTTAAACGGGCGGGGCTACCGGAAGGTGGCACGGTTTACGGGTGACAAAACGGGTATTGCCATGGATATCTATACAGACCGGGTCGGGATGCAGGTTTATTCCGGTAACATGATTACAGAAGGCCTTGCAGGCAAGGACGGGGAAGTCTACGGCCCGTATTCCGGCGTATGCTTTGAAACACAGATGTTCCCAAATGCCCCCCGGTTCTCCCATTTCCCGGACACCCTGCTGAAAAAAGGGGAAAAATACGATACCGTGACGGCGTACCAATTTATATAATCCAGACAAAATTACAGGAGATGACACATCATGGAACAACAAAACATTCGGAACATTGCCATTATTGCCCACGTTGACCACGGCAAGACCACGCTGGTGGATGCAATGCTCAGGCAAAGCGGCACGTTCCGGGAAAACGAGCAGGTGGCAGAACGCGTTATGGACTCGGATGCCATTGAACGGGAGCGAGGCATTACCATTTTAGCGAAAAACACGGCTCTTTTCTATAAAGATGTAAAAATTAACATTATTGACACACCGGGACACGCCGATTTCGGCGGCGAGGTGGAACGCGGTCTGAAAATGGCGGACGGCGTTCTGCTTCTGGTGGATGCGTTTGAGGGCTGTATGCCCCAGACCCGTTTTGTGCTGAAAAAGGCACTTGCCTTAAATCTTCGCCCCATTGTGGTCATCAATAAGTCGGACAGGCCTAACGCACGCCCGGAGGCGGTGGCGGACGAGGTGCTGGACCTTCTTATTGACCTTGGTGCGGACGATGACCAGCTGGAAGCCCCCTTCATTTATGCTTCCGGTCGGGACGGCTGGGCAAGCACCGACCCGCATACCCCCGGTACAGACCTTAAGGTTTTGTTTGACTTGATTCTTTCCACCATCCCTGCCCCTGAGGGGGACGAGGACGGACCTTTGCAGATGCTGATTTCCAACATCGACTATGACCCCTATACCGGCAGAATTGCCATCGGCCGGATTCAGCGCGGACAGGTGAAGCTGGGAGACACTGTTTCCGTATGCTGCCAGGGTCAGGAGGGCGTGCGGCGTGCACGGGTCAACACCCTGTATACCTATGCCGGTCTCCAGAAGGCGGATGCCGAAGTCGTTTCCACCGGTGACATTGCCGCTATTTCCGGCATTGCCGACATCAATATCGGCGAAACCGTTTGTGCCGTAGAGGTGCCGGAGTCTCTTCCCTTTGTGGAAATTGACCGGCCCGTGCTTTCTATGACCTTTTCGGTAAACGACAGCCCCTTCGCCGGTAAGGACGGTACCTATGTAACAAGCCGGCATCTCAGAGCCCGTCTTTATAAGGAGCTCGAATCCAACATCTCCCTTTCTGTGGAGGATACGGATTCCACGGAGGCCTTTACCGTTTCCGGCAGAGGCGAATTGCATCTTTCGGTTTTAATTGAAAATATGCGGCGGCAGGGCTATGAATTTCAGGTTTCCAGTCCCAAGGTTATCACGAAAACCATTGACGGCGTGCTCTGCGAACCGATTGAATATCTAATGATTGATGTGCCGGATGAATACACGGGTGCTGTCATTGAAAGTGCCGGGCTCCGGAAGGCGACCTTAACGAATATGGCACCGGGTGCCCAGGGGTATTCCCGTCTGGAATTTAGAATTCCGGCACGGGGACTTTTAGGCTATCGGAGTCAGCTTCTAACCGAAACACGAGGCACCTGCGTGATGAACCACGTTTTTGATTCCTTTGAGCCGTACCGGGGCGATCTTCCCACCCGTACCCGTGGCTCTCTCGTTGCCTTTGAGGACGGCGAGGCAGTTTCCTACGGTCTTTTCAACGCCCAGGACAGAGGGACGATGTTCATTAGCCCCGGCACAAAGGTGTACCAGGGCATGATTGTGGGCGAAAACAGCCGGGCAGAGGATATCGTGGTCAACGTATGCAAGCGGAAGCACGTGACGAATATGCGTGCCTCCGGCTCGGACGAGGCACTCCGTCTTGTACCGCCCCGGAACATGAGTCTGGAGCAGTTTATTGAATTTTTAGCGGACGATGAGCTACTTGAGGTCACACCCTCCTCCCTCCGCATACGCAAGCGTATTCTCGATAACAGCCTGCGTGCCAAGAAAAACAGCAAATAAAATTTTAAAAAATATTGATTTTATACTTGACTTTATCGATGTGCTGTGTTATCATACTAAAGTGATAAAGCAAAAAACAAAGGGGCGAAAACCATGCAAATCAGCAGTGCCGTTTTGAAAAACGACGAAAAGGCCATTCTGGGCCTGCGGGAGCTGTACCAAAAATACGGGTATTCCCAGTTTAAAATGAGCAAGTTCGAGCCGTATGACCTGTATGTGCGGAACAAGGACTTTCTCGTTTCCGAAAATATCATTACCTTTACCGATGCCGACGGACGACTGATGGCACTAAAGCCTGACGTGACGCTTTCGATTATCAAAAACACGCCGGAGGCCACGGAATTTGTACAGAAGGTGTACTATAACGAGAATGTGTACCGCACGGATGCCGGCGGCACGTTCCGGGAAATTATGCAGCTGGGTCTGGAGTGCATCGGCAAAACCGATACCTACTGTATCAGCGAGGTGTTGATGCTGGCGGCGGAAAGCCTTGCCTTCATTTCTGAGGATTTTGTCCTGGATATTTCCCATATGGGAATCGTTTCCTCTCTTTTAGACGAGGTGGAGGCTTCCCCAGTCGCAAGAGCGGAAATCTTAAAATGCATCGGCGAGAAAAACGTCCACGGGATTATGGCGGTGTGCCGGGCGGAGAATCTGGACAGCGAAAAACTTTGTGCCTTGGTGACCACCTACGGCGATTCGGAAACGGTTCTGCCCCGCTTAGATGCCCTTCGCACCCCGAAAACCGAAGCGGCAATAAACGAGCTGACGGGCGTGATGGAAACGCTGGAAAAATGCGGCTTCGGAAGTCGAATCCACATTGACTTTTCCGTGATAAACGATATGAACTATTATAACGGCTTTGTATTCCGCGGCTTCATTCAGGGGCTTGCCGCCGGCATTTTGTCCGGCGGACAGTATGACACGCTGATGGCGAAAATGGGAAGGCGAGCCGGTGCAATCGGCTTTGCACTGTATCTGGATATGCTGGAGCAGCTCCCCTCCGAGGCGGCGGACTATGATGTGGACACGGTGCTCCTTTATGACGGAGATTCCAATATGCACGCACTGACGGAGGCAATCGGTCTCCTCACCGCAGGCGGCAAGCGTGTTATGGCACAGCGGAGTGTGCCGGAAAAAATCCGCTACAAGCAGCTTTTGCGTTTGCAGGAAAGAGGGGTGGAAATCATTGAAAACAATGCTTAATATAGCCCTGCCGAAAGGGCGGCTGGGCGAAAAGGTATATTCCATGTTTGAAAAGGCAGGCTTTGCCTGTCCCTCCATTCGGGAAAACAGCCGGAAGCTGATTTTTGAAAATCCCGAAAAGGGCGTGCGGTACTTCTGGGTCAAGCCCTCCGATGTTGCAATTTATGTAGAACGAGGTGCGGCGGATATCGGTGTTGCCGGGAAGGATATTTTACTGGAATACGCCCCGGATGTATATGAACTGTTTGATCTGGATATCGGTAAATGCCGTATGGCGGTTGCCGCCATGCGCGGGTTTCGGGACGATCCGCGGAAAACGCTCCGGGTTGCCACGAAATTTACCAATATTACGAAAAACTATTACGCCTCCCGAGGACGGGATATTGATATTATCCACCTAAACGGCTCTATTGAAATTGCCCCCATTTTAGGGCTTTCCGATGTGATTGCAGATATCGTGGAAACGGGAACCACCTTAAAGGAGAACAATCTGGAAGTCATAGAGACCATCGTACCCATCAGTGCAAGGCTGATTGCCAATAAGGCAGGCTTTAAGTTTAAGTCCCGGCAGATTGAAACGCTCACAGCGGCACTGGCCGCAGACGGAGGGAAAAATGATTAGAATTTTAGAATACGGTAAGGTGTCCGGCGGAGAAATTTTCGCCCGGGTTGAGCCGAAGACGGACGTCTCCGCCACCGTTGCCGCCATTATTGCCGATGTGCGAAAGCGGGGCGATGCCGCACTCTTTGATTACTGCGAGAAGTTTGACGGTGCCCGTCTTTCCTCTCTTCGGGTATCCGGTGCGGAAATCGAAGCGGCGCTCGGGGCAGTTTCGCCCCGGTTTTTGGAGGTGCTTCGCCGTGCGGCGGAAAATATCCGGAAATTCCACTCTAAACAGGTACGTGCCGGCTTTATGATTAACGACGAAAGCGGCATCGTAATGGGGCAGAAAATTATCCCGGTGGATCGGGCAGGTCTCTATGTGCCCGGCGGCACAGCTTCCTATCCCTCCACAGTGCTGATGGATGCCATTCCGGCAAAGCTGGCAGGCTGTCCCGAAGTGGTGATGGTGACGCCCCCTTCCGGTGACGGCTCGGTTTCGCCGGTCATTTTAGCGGCGGCATACATCGCCGGCGTAGATAAAATCTTCAAAATCGGCGGTGCACAGGCCATTGCCGCCCTTGCCTACGGTACGGAAAGTGTGCCCCGGGTAGACAAGATTGTAGGTCCCGGCAACGCCTTTGTTGCAGAAGCGAAAAAGCAGGTTTTCGGCCAGGTTTCCATTGATATGATTGCCGGACCCAGTGAAATCCTCATTGTGGCAGATGAAACCGGCGACCCTGCCGCCATTGCGGCAGACCTTCTCTCCCAGGCGGAGCATGACAGGCTTGCCAGTGCAGTTTTGGTTACCGATTCCATAGCCCTTGCCACCGCCGTACAGGCAGAGCTGGAGCGGCAGATTCCTTCTCTGTCCCGGGCGGAAATTGCCAGGACGTCTATTGATGAAAACGGAAAAATCATTGTTGCCGATTCTCTTACGGCGGCTATCGATATTGCCAACGAGCTGGCACCGGAGCATCTGGAGCTTTGTGTGGACAATCCCTTTGACTATCTGGATGCCATCCGCCATGCCGGCAGTATCTTCCTCGGAAAAAATTGTCCCGAAGCCCTTGGCGACTATATGGCAGGTCCCAATCACACCCTGCCCACCAGCGGCACGGCGAAGTTTGCAAGTCCCCTTTCCGTGGATGACTTTATTAAGAAAACCCAGTATACCTATTTTACCCGGGAGGCACTCTCCCGTATTGCGGAGGATGTGGCATTCTTTGCAGAGCAGGAAGGACTGACTGCCCATGCAAGGAGTGCACGCATTCGCACGGAGGATAAAGCATGAGCCGATTTTTTAGTGACAAATTTTCGTCCCTTGTCCCCTATACCCCCGGCGAACAGCCGAAGGACAGGCAGTTTATCAAGCTGAACACGAACGAATCGCCCTTCCCCCCTTCACAGAAGGCACAGCGTGCGGCATTAGAGGCGGCGGCAAATCTCCAGCTGTATCCAGACCCGGAATGCCGTCTTCTGACCGAGGCGGTGGCGGCGGCATTGGGTGTCCGTCCTGACGAGGTGCTTCTCACAAATGGCTCGGACGAAATTTTAAACTTCGCCTTTATGGCATACTGTGACCAAAACCACCCGGCGGTGTTCCCCGACATCACCTACGGGTTTTATCCGGTCTTTGCGAAAATTAACCATATTCCCTATACGGAAATTCCGCTCCGGGAGGATTTTTCTATTGGCATCCGGGATTATCTGAGCGTGGACAAGACGATTTTTATTGCCAACCCCAACGCCCCCACCGGTCTTTTCCTGCCCCCCTCTGAAATCGAAAAGATTTTAAAGAGCAATCCGGACACGGTGGTGGTTGTGGACGAGGCGTACGTGGATTTCGGTGCGGAAAGCTGTGTGCCCCTTATCCGGAAATACGATAATCTGCTGGTGACGCAGACCTTTTCCAAATCCCGTTCCATGGCGGGTGCACGTCTCGGCTTCGGCGTGGGAAACCGGGCACTGATACAGGATTTAAACACAATCAAATATTCCACGAACCCCTATAACATCAACACCATGACGATGGCAGCAGGGCTGGGTGCCTTGTCCGATGCGGACTACTTCACCGAAAACTGCCAAACCGTGATGGAAAACCGAGAATATACGAAGCGGGCACTTTCCGCCCTGGGCTTTACCCTAACCGACAGCCGTGCCAACTTCCTGTTTGCAAAGCATCCGGCTTTTCCCGGTGATACTCTTTATAAAAAGCTCCGGGAACGGGGCATCTTAATTCGCCACTTCACGCTTCCCCGCATTGCAGACTATAACCGCATTACTGTGGGTAGCCGCGAAGACATGGAGGCCCTGATCAAAACCATTACGGAATTACTGGAGGAACAAAAATGAGAACTGCAGAAATAAAAAGAAAAACCGAGGAAACCGATATCTATATCGCCCTGTCTCTGGAAGGGACGGGAAAAAGCGAAATTGCCACCGGGTGCGGTTTTTTAGACCATATGCTGACGCTGTTTGCACGGCACGGCAGGTTTGACCTGATTGTGACCTGCAACGGGGACACGGCAGTGGATGACCACCACACTGTGGAGGATGTGGGCATCTGCCTGGGTATGGCGTTTCGGCAGGCACTGGGCGAAAAGCGGGGCATCGTCCGCTACGGCAGTGCCACCATCCCTATGGACGAAGCCCTGCTTCTTGCCGCCTGTGACCTTTCCGGCAGAAGCTTCCTCGGCTATGCACTGGATATCCCCACAGAAAAGGTGGGTACCTTTGATACCCAGCTGACAGAGGAGTTCTGGCTGGCGTTTACGAGAGAGGCGGCCTTAAATCTTCACCTTCGCTCCCTTGCCGGTCAAAATTCCCACCACATTATAGAAGGCGCCTTCAAGGCAACGGCCAGAGCACTACGGACAGCCGTGAAAATTGACCCGGATTTTGCTGACGAAATTCCTTCTACAAAGGGAGTGCTCTCATGATCGCCATTATTGACTACGGCGTAGGCAATCTGTTTTCTCTGAAAAGCTCCTTTGCCGCCATTGGTGCAGATGCCTTCGTCAGCCGAAACCTTGCCGAAATTGCGGCGGCAGATAAAATTGTGCTCCCGGGGGTCGGTGCCTTCGGTGACGCGGCCGCAAAGCTCCGGGACTGCGGTATGGCACAGGTGGTAACCGCCGAAGCCGGACGGGGCAAGCCACTACTCGGCATCTGCCTCGGTATGCAGCTCCTTTTTGAAAAAAGCTATGAATACGGAGAGCATGAAGGCCTCGGACTGATCCCCGGCGAAATCTGCCCCATCCGAAGCCAGATTCCTGCCGGACTGAAGATTCCCCACATCGGCTGGAATGCACTGCAATTTACGAAAAAGCCCTCCCGTCTTTTCCGATATATCAAAGACGGGGATTTTGTATACTTCGTCCACTCCTTTTCCGGTATGCACTGTGATGAGAGTGTGATTGCCACGGCAGAGTACGGTGCCCCTTTGGTGGCGGCGGTGGAAAGCAAGAATGTTTTCGGCTGTCAGTTCCACCCGGAAAAAAGCGGCGAAGTGGGGCTTAGTATTCTCAAAGCCTTTTGTGATGCGGAGGTGGAAAAATGCTGATTTTTCCTGCGATTGACTTATATGAAGGCAAGGCCGTCCGCCTTCTTCGCGGTGCCTATGACCAGATGACTGTATATAGCGAGAATCCCCCCGAAATTGCCGCAGACTTTGCGGCGGCAGGGGCAAGCTGTATTCATCTGGTGGATTTGGAGGGTGCGAAGGCGGGGACGACCCCGAATATACACGTGGTAGAAAAAATTGCGGCACGCTCGTCCCTGTTTACGGAAATCGGCGGCGGCATCCGCAATATGGAGACAGTGGACAAATACATTTCCATCGGCGTGGACCGGATCATTCTCGGCACGGCGGCGGTGGAGGACGAGACCTTTCTCACCCGTGCGGTGGAAAAATACGGCGAAAAAATCGCCGTGGGTGCCGATATCAAGGACGGGTTTATTGCCGTCCGGGGATGGACAGAAAAATCAGATAAGGACGCCTTTTCCTTCTGCCGGCGTATGGAAACCTTAGGTGTGAAAACCCTGATCTGTACCGACATTTCAAAGGACGGTGCCATGCAGGGCACGAACCGGGAGCTGTACCGTGACCTTTCCCAAAAATATGCTATGCAGATTGTAGCGTCGGGAGGTGTCTCCACTATAGAGGACATCCGGCATCTTGCCGGGCTTGGGCTTTACGGTGCGATTATCGGCAAGGCATATTATACGGGGGCAATCTCCCTGGAGGAAGCAATCGAGGTGGCAAAATGATTACAAAACGAATAATTCCCTGCCTGGATGTGCGGGACGGCAGAGTGGTCAAGGGTGTAAACTTTGAAGGGCTCGCTGATGTTTCTTCCCCCGTGGAGCTGGGACAGTATTACAGCCGCTGCGGTGCGGATGAGCTTGTTTTTTACGACATTACGGCCTCTGCGGAGGGCCGTGCCCTCTTTACCGATATTCTCTGCGAGGTGGCACGGACGATTTTTATTCCCCTCACCGTGGGCGGCGGTATTAACACCGTAGAAGACTTTGACCGGGTACTCAAATGCGGTGCTGATAAGGTCAGTGTAAACTCCGGTGCAATCCGGAATCCGGATTTGATTTATGAAGCGGCGAAAAAGTACGGCGACCAGTGCGTGGTGCTTTCGGCGGACATTAAGCGTGTAGACGGCGTATTCCGGGTGTTTGCCAAGGGCGGCCGGGAGAACACGGGTATGGAAGCCATCGAATGGATCAAAAAGTGCGTTTCCATGGGTGCCGGCGAGGTGGTTGTCAACTCCATTGATACGGACGGCGTGAAAAACGGCTTTGACCTTGAGATGCTTGCCGCCGTATGCGACGCGGTACAGGTGCCGGTCATTGCCTCCGGCGGTGCAGGCTGTATGGAGGATTTTACTACCCTCTTTAAGACGTTGCCCAAGGTGGACGCAGGGCTTGCCGCCTCCATTTTCCACTTTGGTGAGGTGGCGATACCGGATTTAAAAAAGAAGCTTGCCGGAGAAAACATTCCGGTGCGGTTATAGGAGGAAGACTATGCTGAATATTGAAGAACTGAAATTTGACGAAAAGGGATTGATTCCTGCCATTGTGGTAGATGCAGAAACCAAGGACGTTCTGACCCTTGCGTATATGAACCGGGAGAGTCTGGAAATTTCCCTCAAAGAGAAGAAAACCTGCTTCTTTAGCCGTTCCCGGCAGTCGCTTTGGCGTAAGGGCGAAACCAGCGGCAACTTCCAGCACATTGTCTCCATTACGGCGGACTGTGACAGGGACGCACTGGTGGTACTGGTGGATAAGGAAGGCCCTGCCTGCCACGAGGGAACGGATTCCTGCTTTACGGCACCTGTTTTTGAAAACGAGGAACGGAGTGCCTTCTCCCTTGCCGGGCTCTACGACCTTCTCGTGGGACGGAAGCTGGAAAAGAAGGAAGGCTCTTACACCACCTACCTGTTTGAAAAGGGTATTGATAAAATCCTGAAAAAGGTGGGTGAGGAATGTACGGAGGTTATTATCGCCGGTAAGGCGGACGACAAAAAGGAAACGGTTTACGAAATTGCCGACCTTGCCTACCATGTTATGGTGCTTATGGTGGAAATGGGCATTTCCCTTTCCGATATCCACACCGAGCTTGCCTCCCGTCATGTGATTGATCACAAGGTAAAACAGGAGAAAATGACAAAATGAGAAAAGCAGATTTTCATGTGCACACCACCTATTGCGACGGTGCCTCTTCACCCCGTGGGATGGTAGAGGCCGCCGTAGATAAGGGGCTTTGTGCCATTGGCTTTTCCGTACATGCCTACACGTATTTTGACGAAACCTACTGCATAAAAAAAGACCGTATCCCTGCCTATCAGAAGGAGATCGGTGCTTTAAAAAAAGAATACGCCGGAAAAATCCGTATTTTCTGCGGCGTGGAGCAGGATGTATATTCCGCCGAAGGGACGGCGGATTTCGATTATAGCATTGGCTCTGTCCATTATGTGAAAAAGGGCGGCCGCTTTTATCCGGTGGATAATGATGCCGCCACCTTCGAGCAGGTTTGCCGGGACGCGTTTGGGGGCGATTATTACGCCTTCGCCGAAAGTTATTTTGCCGCGGTGGGCACTGTGGCGGCGGTGGTAAGACCGGATATCATCGGTCATTTTGATCTGATTTCCAAATTCAACGAAAACGGAAGGTATTTTGACCCCCTCCATCCCCGGTACATAGCGGCATGGCAGGCGGCACTGGAAGCCCTTTTGCCCGCCGGGATTCCTTTTGAGGTGAACACCGGTGCCATGTACCGTGGTCTCAGGACTGCCCCCTACCCTGCACAGGATCAGCTCCGGTATATCGCCAGTGGGGGCGGACGGGTGATCCTCTCCGGTGACGCCCATGAAGAAAATGGCCTTTGCCACGCTTTTGATGCGGTCAGGGAACTGCAAACAGGGGTAACACTTCTTTCCCCTGAAGAGTTTTGTGAAAACTTTAAATAATAAAAGGAGGCTGTAAAATCGGTTTACAGCCTCCTTTTATTATTGATTCTCTAATGTTTTTTCTAAGAACTGTCCGGTAAAGGATTTTTTACTTTTTGCAATCTCCTCAGGCGTGCCGGCAGCAATCAGCCTTCCGCCGCCATCGCCGCCCTCGGGCCCCATATCCAGAATATAGTCTGCCGTCTTAATTACGTCCAGATTATGCTCTATAACGATTACCGTGTTGCCGCCCTCCACAAGCCGCCGGAGAAGCTCCACAAGGCGGTGTACATCCGCCATATGGAGGCCCGTTGTCGGCTCATCCAGAATATACACGGTTTTGCCGGTGCTCCGCTTTGAAAGCTCCGTGGCCAGCTTGACACGCTGTGCCTCACCACCGGAAAGGAGCGTAGAGGGCTGTCCCAGCTTGATATAGCCGAGCCCCACATCATAAAGCGTCTGGAGCTTTCGGCGGATTCGTGGGTGGTTTTCAAAAAATCCCAGCGCTTCCTCCACCGTCATATCCAGCACATCAAAAATGTTTTTTCCCTTATAGGTAACCTCTAAGGTCTCCCGATTGTACCGCTTGCCCTTACAGACCTCGCAGGGCACATACACGTCAGGGAGAAAATGCATTTCAATCTTAATAATACCGTCCCCGGAGCACGCCTCGCACCGGCCGCCTTTTACGTTGAAGCTGAACCGCCCGGGACCGTACCCCCTTGCCTTTGCCTCATTAGAAGTGGCAAAAACATTCCGTATATCCGTAAACAAATCCGTATAGGTAGCAGGATTGGAGCGTGGTGTTCTGCCGATGGGGGATTGATCAATCGCAATAATTTTATCTAAACTTTCCACGCCGTCGATGCCGTCATGGTCTCCCGGTATGCAATGTGCCCGATTCAGCTTTGCCGCCAGCGCTTTATACAGGATTTCATTGACGAGGGAGCTTTTCCCGGAGCCGGATACGCCGGTTACGCAAACGAGCATACCGAGGGGAATTTCCACATCAATATTTTTCAAATTATTCTGTCTTGCACCACGAACGGTCAGGAAACGGCCGTCCGGCTTACGTCTTTTGTCCGGCACAGGGATTTTTTTCTTGCCGGACAGGTACAGCCCTGTTTCAGAAAAAGGATTTGCCTTAATTTCCTCCACCGTACCCTGTGCCACAATTTCTCCGCCGTGTACCCCGGCACCCGGTCCGATATCCACAATGTGGTCCGCCTCGTACATGGTTTCCTCGTCATGCTCCACCACAATCAGGGTATTGCCCATGTCCCGAAGGTTTTTCAAGGCATGTAAAAGCTTCTGGTTGTCCCGTTGATGGAGGCCGATACTGGGCTCGTCCAGAATATACAAAACCCCCATAAGCCCGGAGCCGATCTGGGTGGCAAGGCGGATTCGCTGTGCCTCACCGCCGGAAAGCGTGCCTGCCGCCCGGGAAAGGGTCAGGTAGGAAAGTCCCACGTTATAGAGAAAGCCCAGCCGGGCACGGATTTCCTTAATGATTTGTGCCGCAATGGCACTGTCTTTTTCGGAAAGCGTAAGGCTATCAAAAAATTCCAATGTTTTTTCCACGGATAAATCCGTCAGCTCTTTTATATTGCGTCCGCCCACCGTAACGGCGAGGATTTCCGGGCGAAGCCTTGCCCCGTGGCAGTCGCTGCATTCCCGGTCCAGCATAAGGCTTTCGATCTCTGATTTGGCCCATTCGGAGGTGGTTTCCCGGTATCGCCGCTGGAGATTATTGATGATGCCTTCGTATGCCGTCATGAATTTGCCGCTGCCGTAGGCGCGTTCATAGGCAAACTCCAGCTTTTCCTCTCCTGTTCCGTATAAGAGAATATTCAAAATCTCCGGTGGAAGCTCTCGAACCGGTGTATCCAGGCTAAAGCCGTAATGGGCGGCAAGCCCTCTGAAATACATCATTGCCATACTGCCGTGGTCGCCCACTGCCCAGCCACCGGCAACAAAAGCCCCTTCGTTTATGGAGCGTTCCGGGTAGCGGAGCACCATTTTCGGGTCGATCTGCTTGATAAAGCCCAGGCCCGCACAGGTGGGGCAGGCCCCGAAAGGGCTGTTAAAGGAAAAGGAACGGGGCGTCAGCTCCTCAATATTAATACCGCACACGTGACAGGCATAGTTCTGGCTGAAGGTGATTTCCTCGCCGTCCACCACCTGCACAATGCAAAGCCCGTCGGAAAGCTTTAAGGCGGTTTCCAGAGAATCTGCCAATCGGGCGTGTAAATCTGGGCGGATAATCAGCCTGTCCACCACAATCTCTATGGTATGCTTTTTCTTTTTATCTAAACTGAACTCTTCCTCCAGCTCGTGCATTTCTCCGTCCACCCGCACCCGGACGTAGCCATTCTTTCTGGCTGTGGAAAATACCTTTTGGTGTTCTCCCTTCTTTCCACGGATGACCGGTGCCAGAAGCAGAATTTTCGTCCCCTCCGGCATCGCCATAATGGCATCTATCATCTGGTCTACCGTCTGTTTGTTAATTTCCATGCCGCATTTGGGGCAATGGGGCACACCCACACGGGCATATAAAAGACGAAGATAGTCATAAATTTCCGTTACAGTCCCCACCGTAGAGCGTGGGTTTTTACTGGTGGTTTTCTGATCAATAGAAATAGCAGGGGAAAGCCCCTCAATATATTCCACGTCCGGCTTTTCCATCTGCCCCAAAAACTGCCGGGCGTAGGAGGAAAGGCTCTCCACATATCGCCTTTGTCCTTCGGCATAAATGGTGTCAAAGGCAAGCGACGTTTTTCCGCTGCCGGAAAGACCCGTGAAGACAATCAGCTTGTCCCTGGGGATAGTGATATCTATATTTTTCAGATTATTTACCTTCGCACCGCGAATGATAATTTTATCCTGCATTTTGCGTTTCCTTCTTTGCTTTTATTTTCTCTCATGGGGTGTGCCGATAAAGCCCACCTGGGCGAAATCTTCCATATTGTGACGGATGACATAGTCCATATAGGAAGCGATTATCCGGGCGGTCAGCAAATAGCCGGCGGCATTCATGTGCCCGCCCAGGAAAAACTTTTGCCTGAACGCCTCATCGTATACCGGCCCGTATTTCCGGATATCAAGAACATAGGCACTGGGGAAAAACGCCGCCATATCGTGCATCAGTGCCGCATGGCCGTCCGCCAGCTTCTCCCGTTCCCCACCACCCCCGTGGTCCGGAATTGTCACAAAGAAAAACTTTGCCCGCGGCTCCATGTTGAGTGCCTGCTGTACAATCCGCCCGTAATAGCCGGCAAAGGTATCCTTGTTTTTCGTGCAATCCTCCCGGCAGATATCCGCCGTGGTGCCAAGCTCCATTTTGCAGTTAAGAATATCATTTACTCCCAGTGCAATAATATACGCCTGGGCGTGTCCCTTCCGTTCTTTATCCATATACCCGTTCCACGGGCCGAAGGCCTCGCAGTAGCACTTGGCCGTCATGCCGCCCATGGAAAAATTCTTCACGGTACAGCCTGCCATCCTGGCCAGATACTGGCCCCAGGAATAGTCATAATAGTCATGGTAGCCGATCTTCCCGTCTTCCCTTGTGCTCTCAAACTCACCGGAGGAAAGACTGTCCCCGATACAGGCGATGGTGCGGAAAATGCCCACATAGCCACCATCCGTCACAATATTCTCCAAAGGCTTTTCGTTTTCATCCCAGTTTACAAATTGCTTTAAATCCAACCTATTTCCCCTCCATTGCCTGACGGAGTAAATCCGCCATGGTTGTTGTATCATTATTTTGCTTTTGCATATATTTTTGTACATCCTTACGGCTTACCCGACTCGCCCGGTTTTCTGCCAAACGTTTTTCAAAGGTTTCGGCTTTTTCCCGAAAGCCGCATCTGCAAACGTACAGCTTCTTTTCGCCTGCACCGAAAATTTCCAGTTTTTTGGAGCACTGGGGACAGCGTGCACCTGACTGCATACTCAGATTTTCTCTGTGGCCGCATTCCGGGTCACTGCAAACAAGCATTTTCCCCTTCTTGCCCTGCACCTCCAGCATTCGCTCACCGCAATCGGGGCAACGTTTCTGGGTAAGGTTTTCATGCCGGTATACAGCCTCGCTGTCCTTCACCGCTCCCACAAGTGAGGCCGCATAGGTGCGGATATCCCCGATAAAGGCTTTCTTTTTTAGTTTTCCGCTTCGGATATCCTCTAATTTCTGCTCCCATTCGGCAGTGAGCAGAGGCTCCTTAAGGTCTGCCGGCACAATGTCAATCAGCTGCATTCCCTTGGCCGTGGGAACAATATGCTTGCCGTCCGGCTTTTCCATATAGAAGGTTGTGTATAATTTTTCAATAATATCGGCTCTTGTGGCCGGTGTGCCAAGGCCGTTTCCCACAAAGGCACGCATGGACTTGTTTTCGATGAATTTTGCCGGATTTTCCATGGCAGACAGAAGGGTTGCCTCGGTGTATCGCTCCGGCGGCGTGGTTTTCTGTGCCTTCAGCTGGTACGTACGGCAAACAAACGTAGCCCCTTTTTCAATTTTGGGCAGATTCTGCTCGCTTTCCTCTTCCTCCTCTGCCAGATTCTGCACCCCTCGCCAGCCCATTTCCGTCACCTCTCTGCCCGTGGCAACAAAATGCTCACCCTCGCATTCCGCCTCGGTTTTGACGGACAGATAGGTATAGGCAGGGAAAAAGCAGGCGACAAATCGCTTCACAACCAGCATATAAATTTTGGCTTCGTCCGCCGAAAGGGCAGATATGTCAATATATTCCTCCGTGGGAATAATGGCATGGTGGTCGCTGACCTTATCGTTATTGATACAAGCCTTATGGATCGTATAGCCGTTCTTCCGGATTTCGCTCACGAAGGGGCGAAGGGACGGCACATCCAATGCCCGAAGCCGCTCAGGAAGCGTAGGCACGATGTCCTCGGTGAGATACCGGGAATCGGTACGGGGATAGGTCAGTGCCTTATGGTGCTCATAGAGGGACTGCATCAGCCGCAGGGTTTCCTTCGGCGAAAAGCCGTAGGCTTTGTTGGCGTCTCGTTGCAGCTCCGTCAAGTCATATAAAAGTGGGGGCGGTACGTTTTTCTTCGTGGTTTTCAAGTCCGTGATCGTAAAGGTTGCCCCCTGTATTTTCTTTGCCAGTGCCTCTGCCTTTTCCTTCTCAAAAATCGATGCCTGGCCGTCCTTATCTCGGTAGCTGACAAAGAAATTCCCAAGGTCCGCCCGGAGCGTATAATAGTCCCGGGGGCGAAATTCCCGAATTTCCTTTTCTCTCGCCGCAATCAGGGCAAGGGTGGGGGTTTGTACGCGTCCGGCAGAAAGCTGGGCACCAAACTTACAGGTCAGTGCTCTTGTGGTATTGAGTCCCACAAGCCAATCCGCTTCTGCCCGTGCCTGTGCCGCCGCATAAAGACTGTCATAGTCTTCCCCGGGGGCAAGGTTTAGAAAGCCTTCCTCGATTGCCTTCTTCGTCTGGGAAGAAATCCACAGCCGGCGTATGGGCTTTTTGCAACCGGCCTTTTCTAAAATCCACCGGGCCACAAGCTCTCCTTCCCGTCCGGCATCGGTGGCAATAATCACATCTGTGACTTCACTGCTTCTAAGGTACGCCTTCACCGCCGCAAATTGTCCCTTCGTTTGGGGAATAACCTTCAGTGCCATTTTCTCCGGAAGCATGGGAAGGGTTTCCATGGACCAGGTCTTATAGTCCGGATTATAATGCACCGGGTCCTCCAGGGTGACCAGATGTCCCAGTGCCCAGGTTACAATGTATTTATCGCTTATAAACGCACTTTTTTCCTTCTTTTTACAGCCCAGCACTGCCGCCAGTTCCCGGCCGACAGAGGGCTTTTCCGCAAGCACTACCGTTTTACCCATTTTTCTCTCCTTTTAAGCTTTCCATAAAAAGCCGGGTGGCACTTTCAAATTTATTGTCCCCCGGTGTATAGTAAACCGCATCCTTTAAGGCATCCGGCAGATACTGTTGCCGGACATAGTGCCCCGGATAATTGTGGGGATATTGATAGGTCAGCCCTCGCCCCAGCTTTTCTGCCCCGCCGTAGTGGGCATCTTTCAGGTGGGCAGGAATATCGCCGCACCTGCCCTTTTCCACATCGGCAAGAGCCGCATCAATGGCACAGATGGCACTATTGGATTTCGGTGCCGTTGCCAGAAGCAGCACCGCTTCCGAAAGCGGAATCCGTGCCTCCGGAAACCCGAGCTGCAGGGCACTGTCCACGCAGGCCTTTGTGATGGAAATTGCCTGGGGGTAGGCAAGACCGATATCCTCTGCCGCAATCACTAAAAGCCGGCGGCAGATGCTGATTAAATCGCCCCCTGCTACAAGCCGTGCCAGATAATGCACCGCCGCATCCGGGTCGCTCCCCCGAATCGACTTTTGAAAGGCACTTAAAATATCGTAATGGCTGTCCCCATCCCGGTCATACCGCATCCCCCGTCCGCCCAAACATTCCCGGACCCGTTCTGCCGTAACCGTAATTTTTTTCTCCGCATTCATGGGAATAGAGCGTGCCGCAACCTCAAGAGCCGTAATGGCTTTCCGCACATCGCCGCCGGCGGCCTCTGCCATATACGCACAAACGCCGTCCTCTATTTCCAGCGGCAGCCCCTCCTTTTGCAGAATCTCCACCGCACGCCGGATTGCCTCCGCCACATCCTCCGGCTCAACGGGCTTAAACTCCAGCACCGTACTGCGGGACAAAATGGCGTTATATACATAAAAATAAGGGTTTTCTGTGGTACTGGCGATCAAGGTGATCCGTCCGTCCTCTATAAATTCCAGAAGGGACTGCTGTTGCTTCTTATTAAAGTTCTGGATTTCGTCCAGATACAAAAGCACACCGCCCATGCCGGCGAAGCCCTCCAGGTCGCTGACAATGGATTTGATGTCCGACACGGAGGCGTGGGTGGCGTTCAGCTTATACAGCCGCTTGCCTGCCCGCTGTGCCGCAATGTTTGCCAGCGTGGTTTTGCCCGTTCCGGCAGGTCCGTAAAAAATCATATTGGGAATGTTGCCGGATTCTAAAATATTTGCCAGTAGCTTCCCTTCGCCCAGAAGGTGCCGCTGTCCCACCACCTCGCCGGGGATTTGGGGACGGATTCTGTCAGCAAGTGGTTGCATAGTCCTTCTCACTTTCTATCAATTTATGTTTTCTTTCTTACATAAACGGTTCCTTCGTTTCCCTGTGCAGCTGGATTTCATCTGCCACAGCGCCACAATCACGCATTTCTAAGAGATACAAAACAGTTCTGGCAACATCCTCGGGAAGAATCATTCCCTCGCCTGTCAGGTCCGGACGGGAGATTCTGACCATATCCGTAAATACGGCTCCGGGGCTGATCACATGCACTCTTACGCCCTTTTGGTAGTATTCCTTGGCCAGTGCCTTACTAAGCCCTAAGAGGGCATGCTTTGAAGCAGAATATACGCTTTGCAGTGCATACCCATGGTGTGCCGTAACAGAAGCAATATTGATGATGGTGCCCTGGGCAGACTTTTTAAGATAGGGAAGTGCTGTCCGGCACATCAGGAAGGGTGCTCTTGCATTCGTGTTCATAATCCTATCATATTCGTCCATGGAAATCTCTTCAAATGCTTTTGATTGTGCAATACCGGCATTATTGATTAAAACATCAATGCCGCCGAAGGTAGAAACGGTTGTCCCTACAGTTTCCCTTATGTATTCCTCATCACAAATGTCTCCGGGAAGGATAAGGCACGCTCTCCCATTTGCCACTTTTTTTAATTTCTCTTCATTTCTTCCCATGAGCACAAGCCTACAGCCGCAGGAAAAAAGGGCTTCTGCAATTGCAGAGCCAATACCGCCCCCGGCTCCCGTCAGAATACAAACTTTGTCTTTCATAATAGCTCCTTTTATCAAAGCAGGTTTTATATACGCATCCTTTTGTGACGCCGCCAATTACAGATGAGAGTCATCGTGCCAAAGAATTTTAAACCATAAAATTTCTCATATACTAATTATAGCATTTTTTTCCCTAAAAATCAATAAGAAGCGATGCTTTTATTTTCATAAATATACAAAACTCTATAAAAACCTTACCGCCTTTTTGTTTTTCTGATACACAAGAAAAGAGGATGCAGCAATGCAATTCTTTTGCTACACCCCCAAGGTCTTCATGAAAGTCTATCTTCCCCGTTATTCAAAGATACGCCGTGCCGTTACAAAGGTACCTGCGTAGTATCCCGATTCCAGCGTAGTGATCTTTACCACATCGCCGGTTTGTGGGGCGTGAATGAAGTTTCCGTCACCCACATAGATGCCCACATGGTTAATACGGGTATATTTATTGGTGTTATGGAAAAACACAATGTCGCCGGGCAGAAGGTCTTCTTTGGTAATGGGAATACCGTGTGCTGTCTGGTCTGCCGCCACACGGTTTAAGGAAACGCCCAGCTCCCGGAAGACGTACTGCACAAGGCCGCTACAGTCAAAGCCTGCAGGAGAGCTACCGCCATAGACATAGGGAATCCCCAGATATTTGGAGGCGGTTGCCACCACAAGCTGCCCCTTTTCCGAGCCCTCCAGGGACTGAATGGACATATCGGCTGTTTTATCATATACCACAGGCGTGCCGTTGCGGCGGTCCACCACATAGCCGGAGTGGACGTAGCCGATTCCCCCTTCAAATTCAATTTTAAACCAAAGACCGCCGGTTTTCGTAATAATATTCATCTGTTGACCGCTATAAAGCTGTCCGAGCACCGGGGCATCCATCCGGGGGGCAGAGCGGACGTTTAGGGACGTGGCGTCCACCGCTCCCACCGCATTTGGTTCTGCCGCCGCTACTGTGGGCACCAGAAGCAGTGCCGCAGTCAGAAAAGCAATTCGTTTCTTCATTTGTTTTCTCCTTCGTTAGTGCAGTAAGACTTGAACTCAATATGGTTTAAAAACATAAATTCATCATAATACTGCAGAAAATCCTGCAAATATACGCCAACGCCCTGCAAAACCGACAAATCAAAAAGATTGAAATTTAGCAAGTTTATGGCACATTGTGTTCGAGTCTTACTGCACTATGGCATCAGGTTTTCGCTGTCCTCCAGGGAATAGACCGCCCGGCTACCACCAATAAATTTAGGTCTTGTTTTCGCATAGGTAACGTGAGCCTCGCCGATTTTCGTAATAGGCAAACGCACCGGAACAGCCACGTGCCGCAGGTGCATCCCGATAAACGTATCACCGATATCCATGCCGGCGTGACACCTGGCAAACTCCACTGCCACCGCATCGTCCATGCGGCGGTATGCGGCTGTCGCCGTACTGCCCCCTGCCTTGGGAGCCGGTACAACGGACACAATCTCAAAACCGTATTTTTCTGCCGCCGCCCGGGGCAGAATCACCGCACGGTTTAAATGCTCACAGCATCCGGCGGCAAGATAAATGCCCCGGGGTACTGTGACGGACAGTGCCGCCTCTATAATCGCTTCGCCAAGTGCATATACGGAGCCTTTGCCGATTTTTTCGCCTGCCACCTCACTGGTACTACAGCCGATTACGAGAATTTCGCCCGGGCAAAGTGCCGCTTCTTCTATCAAGGCTTCCACTGCTGCGGAAACCGCTTTTTTGATTTCTTCCATGTCCTGTGCCTCCCTTATAGATTCATTATACGATATTTTTCCGGATTTGTCAATACCGGAAAGGAGAGAACTGTGCAGATAAAAAACGGCTACAGAGAATCCTGTACGTAGAATCTCTGTAGCCGCTAGTCATGGAGGTAATCCATTGAATGTCTGAAAACAACATTACGGTATTTGTATGCTTTTTGTATCCGTCTTCGGATCAGACAGCTTCAATCAGGATAAGCGCACTGGTCATTGCAGAGAGGGGCAGCGTGGTGATGCCGCGTGACATAAGCTCTCTCCCGCTAATCACAAGCTTGTCGCCCGTATTATCAAAGGTAACCGTATACTCCCTTGAAAAATCAATGCCCCGTGGATACACAGTGATAGATTTGGTTTCGGCATTCGGGAGTGCGAATACGCCTATTACCGCTTTATCTCTTTCGCGGGATGCAAGCTCCATAATAAGCTTTGTCTCCCTGCGTGCCGTCTTTGTATCGATAGTGTGATGATACATACGTGCGGTCGGCAACATCGGACGGATAAAATCTTTATAAAGCTTTACGCTGTGTTTGATAAAGCCGAGCTGCTGCGTGTTCCACTCTGCGGCGGCAGGAGAAAATACATTTAATGTCATGTGCCCAAACATGGCGTTTCGCATCTGGAAATCCAACGATGCGTGGGCGTGAGAGCCCATACCGCCGACAAGACGGTCAACCCGTTCAGGCGGAAGTGCCATCGTCATACCGTTTGTGATATACAAGGAACGGGGGGCAATCTGACAATCGGAAACCCAGGTGTGGTTAAAGTATTTGAGAAAGCCGAGGTCTGTGCGTCCGCCGCCTGCGGCACAGCCCTCAAAGATAACCTTCGGGAATCTCTTCTTTAGTCTCTCATACATCGCATACACGGCTTCAAAATGCTTCACACCGCCGCCCTCGGGAATGGCATTGTTGTTAAAGTAAAAATTATAGACGGAAGGGAGGTTATAGTCAATACGTAATAAGTCAAGCTTATAGGATTCAATCACCCTTACAATTTCTGCTTCTGCCCACGCGGCGGCATCCGGATTCGTCATATCCAGAAAACCGCCGGATTCACCCCAAAACGGTGTGGTGACATACCAGTCCTTATGCTCTTCATAAATGGGGGCTTCACATCCGATTCGTTCCGGCTCCATCCACAGTCCGAATTTCATACCCTTACCATGTACGTAGTCTACAATTTCGTTAATTCCATTCGGATAACGGTCCTGATCGGGATACCAGTTACCAACCTTCGGGAACCATCCACGATGCTGTCCGGGCGGACAAAACCATCCTGCGTCCACGATAAACAGTTCCGCACCGCAGTCTGCCATCTGATCGACAAAACGCTTGGTTGTCTCAACACTCATATCGTGCTCCGGGCCCATGCCGGAGCCTACAAGACATGCATCCCCGCTCGCCTCGGGCAAATTCAGAACGCTCTTTCGGATATGGTCGTACATGGCATTTACCGCATCATCGACCGTACCGAATAACGAGCCAATACATACCCGGGGGGAAACAAAGTACTCTCCCGGTTCGATAACTCTTAAGGGGCTGAAGCCCGTTATCGCCATATCAAGGGTAATGGTTACATCGGAGCAGGACTGATAAACTAGGTTTCCGATACTGATTTCATAACCGCCGCTCCATTCCATCTGCCCGAAGAAAATCTCTCCGTTTAGTTTGTTTTTGAGGAAGAAGGCAGGGTGACGGAAGCGACCCTCCGAAAAACGCCCGCCGATGGCGGTTTTGTTACGAGGCAGTGGCTTCCAGACAATATCCCCTTCCTTTTCCTTTTCGGGATCATCAAAATATCCTATTTCGTAAATATCATCCGAAAAGCCCTCCGGATTCTTTTCGCGGATTCTTTTCATCTGCTGCAAGGCACCGCAAAATACCGAGAGACGTGACAGCCGCATCGGGCGGTCAGCGTTATTTTTAATGGCAAGCCATCTGGTAAGCACCGGCGTGCCGTCAAGGAGAGTATGCACCTCAATTTCGGCCGGCATGATCTTGCTTTTCAGCGTAAGGATACTCTCCTTACTGCCATTTTCCATTTCGACCGTTTGAAAGTCCTTTATTTCAAGCATGTAGTCAACACATTGTCCGTCCAGTTCAACGTGAAACACCGAAGGGTCACAAATTTCCACCCATTTAAATAACGTATGATCTATGAATGTACGACCGCTTGAAAGCACATCCAGCGGATAACCGGCGGCGTTCCATCCCCCGGCAATAAGCGTATCGTTTAAAAAACGTTCTTCATACACGGTAAGCCCGCTTCTATACCCATAAACAGGCTCAGGCAGGTTACGGCAAAAAACATTTACATAATCAGTATCGCGGTTCAACATACTATTCCTCCCAAAAACTTCTAATCATACTGACAACAATTTATATAGTAACACACCGCCATATTAGTGTCAAGTGAAAAGTTAGCGGCTTTTTCATTGAGTTTACAGCACGAAGAAAATTACCCGGAAGCTCTTGACAAAGGGGGTGAAAAAGGGGTATACTATTTGCATATCATACAGGAAGGAGTCCGGTCTTTTTATGCTGTATACTTCTACGGATGCCTTAATCGGCTCTACGCCGCTTCTGGAGCTTAGAAATATAGAAAAAACCTATGGTCTCAAAGCGAAACTGCTTGCAAAGCTGGAATTCATGAATCCGGCAGGCTCCGTCAAGGACCGGGTGGCAAAAGCCATGCTGGACGAGGCGGAGAAAACCGGACGTATCGGACTGGGCTCCGTCATTATTGAACCCACTTCCGGGAACACCGGTATCGGTCTTGCGGCAGTGGGCAGTGCACGGGGGTATCGGACGATTATTGTCATGCCCGATACGATGAGTATGGAGCGGCGGAAGCTTCTGGCGGCGTATGGGGCAGAGCTTGTGCTTACCGAGGGTGCCCTGGGTATGCAAGGTGCGATTGAAAAGGCAGAGGAATTGGCGGCAGAAATCCCCTCCGGCTTCATTCCAGGGCAGTTTTCAAACCCGGCAAATCCGAAGATACACGAGGAAACCACCGGTCCGGAAATTTACAGGGACACGGACGGAAAGGTAGATATTTTTGTTGCAGGCGTGGGCACGGGCGGAACGCTCACCGGCGTCGGCACCTATTTAAAATCGAAAAATCCGGCCATCCGGGTGGTGGCTGTGGAGCCTGCGGATTCGCCCCTCCTTTCCGGCGGCACCGCAGGACCGCATAAAATCGAAGGCATCGGTGCCAATTTTATACCGCCGGTGCTAAAGAAGGAGGTTTACGACACTGTTTGCCCAGTTTCCGGCGAGGATGCCTTCCGCATCGGGCGTGCGGTCGGCCGGCAGGAGGGCATTTTGGTGGGTATTTCCTCCGGTGCGGCACTTTATGCGGCAATAGAACTTGCCGGAAAGGCAGAAAACGAAGGGAAAACCATCGTCGTCCTTCTGCCGGACGGCGGGGACAGATATCTGTCTACACCGCTTTTTGAAATGGAGTGATTAGAATGCAGTTAATTGATGTAATAAAAAGTGACAAGCTTTCTCTTTCCTTTGAGGTGTTTCCGCCCAAGACGGAAACCGGCTTTGAAAGCGTAAAGCACGCCACCGAGGAGATTGCGAAGCTAAAACCCGCCTTTATGAGTGTGACGTATGGGGCAGGGGGCGGCACCAGCCGGTACACCTTGAATATTGCAAAGAATATTAAGGAGCTGTACGGCGTACCCACGCTGGCACATCTGACCTGCGTTTCCTCCACAAAGGAAACGGTACGGCAGAAGATTGAGGATATACGGGCGGCAGGCATCCGGAACATCATGGCACTGCGGGGCGATATTCCGGCAGAAAAGGAACAAGAGGATCGTAGTACGTGGGCGTACCGCTATGCAGTGGAGCTTGTGCGGGAGCTTCGGGAGGTAGATGCGGATTTTTGCATCGGAGCGGCCTGTTATCCGGAAATCCATCCGGAGAGTTCAGACCAGAAGGAGGATATCCTTCATCTGAAAGAAAAAGTGGATGCAGGCGTTTCCTTCCTTACCACCCAGATGGTTTTCGATAATAACCTTCTGTATAATTTCCTGTACAAAATTCGTGAGGCCGGCATCACCGTCCCGGTCATTCCGGGCATTATGCCCATTACAAACGCCAATCAAGTGGAACGGGCCATAAAGCTTTCCGGCTCGTTTATGCCCCAGCGATTTAAGAGCCTTGTGGATAAATTCGGCAAAGACCCGGCGGCAATGAAGCAGGCCGGCATTGCCTATGCCACGGACCAGATGATTGATTTATATGCTAACGGCATCACCAATGTCCACGTCTATTCCATGAATAAGCCGGACGTGGCGGAAAAAATTCAGGCGAACCTTTCCGATATTTTAGGAAAATAATCTGCGAAAACTTTTAAAAAATTGGAAAAAAAGCTTGACAAACAGAAAAAAAACGTGTATACTGTAGAAAATGAATATGGAAAAGGCAATGAAGAGAAGGAGTATCTGTCACCAAAACCTATAGAGAGAAGCGGATGGTGGAAGCGTTTCGGCGGAAGGGCAGGGAAGTAGTCTCGGAGCTGCGGACCGAAAAAAGGCGTATGCCTTTGAGTAGACTTCGACGGAAGTCCGACCGTAAAATGGGATACGGCATGGAAGTGTGCCGGGAGAGGCTCCGGTGTGTGAGCACGGAGTGAAATTAGGTGGTACCACGAATCATTCGTCCTAATGCGGGCGGATGATTTTTTTGTTGAAAGGGAGATGAACATGGAACTGTTAAACCGATTTTTAAAGCGTTCGGAATTTGAAAGCTATGAGGATTTCAGAGAAAATTTTCAGCTGGAGGTGCCGGAAAAATTTGAATTTGCCAGAGACGTGGTGGATGCATGGGCGGCACTGGAGCCGGACAAGCGTGCATTGGTTTATTGTGATGATAACGGCTTTTCCAGAACCTTTACCTTTACGGATATTTCGGTGCTTTCCAAAAAAGCGGCAACATATTTTACGGAAATGGGGATTCGCCGGGGCGACCGCGTGCTCACCCTTCTGCGTCGCCGGTACGAGTACTGGATTATCGCCGTGGCACTGCACAGAATCGGTGCGGTGCTCATTCCGGCATCCATCCAGCTTCGGGCAAAGGACATTGACTACCGCCTTTCCCAGGCAGACGCCCACTATGTCATCGCCGTGAAGGATGATTTTGTCTGCCAGCAGGTAGCATCTCTCCGCACCAAATGTACGGCGATTTTTGCCGGGGACGAGCCGGTGGAGGGCTATCCTTACTTCAATGCAGAATACGAAAATTGCGATCTTTATGCAGAACCGGACGAAGGGAAGAACGAGGACCAGATGCTTCTGTACTTCACCTCCGGCACAACGGGCTATCCGAAAATGGCGGTGCATAACCGCACCTATCCCCTAGGGCATATCATGACGGCGAAATATATGCAGTGCGTGCAAAATAACGGCCTGCACCTTACGCAGTCTGACAGCGGCTGGGCAAAGTTCGGCTGGGGCAACATTTACGGACAGTGGATTTGCGGCAGTGCGATTTTAGGCTACGATCCCATTCGCTTCGACCCGGAACAGCTTATGGAGCATATGAAGGAATTTAAGCCCACTTCCCTGTGTATTCCGCCCACCATGTACCGCTTCCTTCTGAAAGCAGGTGTTCGGCGTGAGCACCTGGAGTCCATCCGGTGGTTTGCCACCGCAGGCGAGCCCTTAAGCGGCGAGGTAAACAGTGCATTTTATGACCTATGCGGTCACTATATCCACGAGGGCTACGGGCAGAGTGAGGGTACGCCCATTACCTGCTCCTTCCAGTGGCTGGACATCCGCCCCTCCTCCATGGGTAAACCCTCTCCCCTTTATGACGTGGCTCTGATTGATAAGGACGGCAACCGCTGTCCGGCAGGCGACGAGGGCGAGGTGGTTATGTTCGTCAAGGACGGCAAGCAGGTAGGGCTTTTGGATTATTATTATCAGGACGGCGAAAAAATCAACCCCATCGAAGATGGCATCTACCATACCGGCGATATCGCCTACGAGGACGAGGACGGATACTACTGGTATGTGGGACGAAATGACGATATGATTAAGTGCTCCGGCTACCGCATCGGGCCCTTTGAAATTGAAAGTATTTTAAACACCCACGCGGCGGTTAAGGAATGTGCCATCATCGGTCGCCCGGATGAAATTCGCGGACAAATTGTCTGTGCCGTTGTGGTGCTGGCACCGGGCTTTGAAGCCTCGGACGAGCTGACGAAGGAGCTTCAAGCCTATGTGAAGAAAATGACGGCACCTTATAAATACCCCCGGAAAATTGAGTATGTAACCGAATTACCGAAAACCACTTCGGGCAAAATAACCCGTAACGCCTTACGGAGCAGTAAATAGGAGGAAAGTATAGTGCAAAACATTGATAAGACCTACGAACCGCAAAAAGTAGAAAAACGGCTGTATAAGAAATGGCAGGATAACGGCTATTTCAAAGCCAGTCCCGACAAGAACAAAAAACCCTTCTGTATCGTGATTCCGCCCCCGAATGTAACGGGGCAGCTGCATATGGGTCACGCACTGGACGAAACATTACAGGATATTTTAATCCGTTTCCGCCGCATGCAGGGCTACAGTGCTCTGTGGGTACCGGGCACAGACCATGCCGGTATTGCTACCCAGATTAAGGTGGAAGAAAATCTCCGAAAAGAGGAAGGGCTGACCCGCCATGACCTGGGCCGTGAAAAGTTTTTAGAGCGCGTCTGGGATTGGAAAAACCAATACGGCGACCGGATTATCAATCAGCTGAAAAGTCTGGGCAGCTCCTGTGACTGGTCCAGAGAACGCTTTACCATGGACGAGGGCTGTAGCCGTGCCGTGCGTGAGGTGTTTGTAAACCTGTACGAAAAAGGATTGATTTATAAAGGCAACCGGATTATCAACTGGTGTCCCCAGTGCCGCACAGCCCTCTCCGACGCCGAGGTGGAATACAGCGAGCAGGGCGGTCATTTCTGGCACATCCGCTACCCCATCAAGGGCGAGGACGGCTTTGTGGAAATTGCAACCACACGTCCGGAAACGCTTCTCGGCGATACGGCTGTTGCCGTAAATCCCGAGGATGAACGGTACGCCCATCTGGTAGGAAAAATGCTGATTCTGCCCCTTGTCGGTCGCGAAATTCCCGTGGTGGCAGATGAATATGTAGACAAAGAGTTTGGAACGGGTGCGGTAAAAATCACCCCCGCCCATGACCCCAACGACTTTGAGGTAGGGCTCCGGCATAATTTGGAGCAAATCCGCATTATGGATGACGATGCGAAAATTTCCTTCGCCTGCAAGTATCAGGGCATGGACCGTTATGAAGCACGGAAGGCAATGATCGAAGACCTGGAAAAAGAAGGTCTCCTTATAAAAACCGTGGAGCACAGCCACAACGTGGGTGCCTGCTACCGTTGCGGCACAACGGTAGAGCCGCTGACCAGTGAGCAGTGGTTTGTGAAAATGGAGCCCCTTGCCAAGGAAGCTATGCGTGTTGTGGAGGACGGCACGATTGAATTTATCCCCGGCCGCTTCTCCAAAACCTATATGAACTGGATGGAAAATGTCCATGATTGGTGTATTTCCCGTCAATTATGGTGGGGACACCGGATTCCGGCATTTTACTGCGACAAGTGCGGCAAGATGGTGGTTTCCAAGGAAGATGTACACACCTGCGAATGCGGCGGCAAAATGCGGCAGGAGGACGATGTGCTGGACACTTGGTTTAGCTCTGCCCTCTGGCCCTTCTCTACCTTAGGCTGGCCGGATAAGACGGAGGATCTGGAATATTTCTATCCCACCAGTGTACTCGTCACAGGCTACGATATTATCTTCTTCTGGGTTGCCCGTATGATTTTCTCCGGCATGGAGCATATGGGAAAAGAGCCCTTTAAACACGTATTCCTGCACGGTCTCGTCCGTGACAGCCAGGGACGGAAAATGTCCAAGTCCCTCGGAAACGGCATTGACCCCTTAGAGGTAATCGAAGAATACGGTGCCGACGCACTCCGCTTCACGCTTGCCACGGGTAACTCCCCCGGCAACGATATGCGTTTTTACATGGAAAGAGTAGAGGCAAGCCGTAACTTTGCCAATAAGCTGTGGAATGCGGCACGGTTTGTGATGATGAATCTGGATATTGACAAGGTAGCACTGCCCGAAAATCCCCAGCTGGAGGACAAGTGGATTCTGTCGAAATACAACGCCCTTGTGAAGGAAGTTACTGACAATCTGGAGCACTACGAAATCGGCATTGCTCTGGGTAAGGTGTACGACTTTATCTGGGATGTATATTGTGACTGGTATATTGAGCTGACAAAGCCCCGCCTTTATGACGAGGCCTGCCCCAGCCGGAAGGATGCCCAGAACACGCTGTGCTATGTGCTGGCAGGCACCTTAAAGCTTCTGCATCCCTTTATGCCGTTTGTGACGGATGAAATTTATTCCGCACTGCCGGCAGGGGATGACAGCATCATGATTGCCCAGTGGCCTGCCTTTGACGGTGCACTGTCCTTCCCCAAGGAAGAAGCAGAAATGGAAATCATCTGCGATGCCATCCGCGGCATCCGAAATGCCAGAGCCGAAATGCAGATTCCGCCCTCCAAGCGTGCAAGCCTGTATGCGGTAACGGATAAGACCGCGCTGTTTACCGGCTGTGAAGAGTTCTTCAAAAAGTTGGCCGGTGCTTCCGAGGTTACCGTAAAGGCAGAGAAGGATGCAGACTGTGAAAAATGCCTGACGGTGGTTGTGGAAGGTGCTATGCTCTTCATGCCCACCGACCAGCTGATCGATAAAGAAAAGGAAATTGCCCGTCTGGAAAAAGAAAAGGCAAATCTGGAAAGCGAAATCCGCCGTACGAGCGGCAAGCTCTCAAACGAAGGCTTCCTGGCAAAGGCACCGGCAAAGCTGGTAGAGGAAGAAAAGGCAAAGAAAGCAAAATACGAAGAAATGCTGGAAAAGGTGTTGGCAAGCATTGAAGCATTCAAATAAATCTTTCACATACGAGGATGCACTGGATTTTATTCATGGTGCCCTGAAGCTGGGCTCAAAGCTGGGGCTTTCCAACATCCGGGAGCTCCTGCAGCGGCTGGACCGCCCCCAGGATAAGGTGCAGTGTATCCATATTGCCGGTACAAACGGCAAAGGTACAGTAACCACTTCTCTGGCGGCAGTGCTGTCTGCCGCCGGATACAGGGTAGGTGCCTACACCTCTCCTTATGTATTCCGTTTCAATGAACGGATTCAGATTGACGGCGAAGAAATTGCGGACGATAGCCTGACCAGAAATACCCTCCGGGTCAAGGAAACCTGTGCGGCCATGGTGGCAGAGGGACTGCCGCACCCCACGGAATTTGAAATTGTCACGGCGGTGGGCTTCCTCTGCTTCGCCGAGGAAAAGTGCGACTATGTGGTGCTGGAGGTTGGTCTCGGCGGCAGGCTGGATGCCACCAACGTCATCGAAAACCCTCTTTGCACCGCAATCACTTCTATCGGTTTTGACCATATGCAGTATCTGGGAAACTCCCTTTCCGAAATCGCCGCCGAAAAGTGCGGGATTTTAAAGGAGGGCGTGCCGGCAGTGGTCTATGGCCAGCAGCCGGAGGAGGCACTGGCGGTCATTCGGGCGGCATGTGCGGAAAAAAAGGCGACAATGCGCATGGCAGATGTCCCGAAAATCCGGGAAGCCGGGTATCGGGGGAGCATCTTCTCCGCCGGTGGCTACCACGACCTGTTTTTGCCCCTCGCAGGAGAGCATATGGCGAAAAACGCCTGCGTAACCTTAGAAATTATACGCGTGCTCCGAGAAAAAGGCATTTCTGTTCCCGATGAAGCCATATACGAAGGCTTCCGTAGCGTACGCCACCGGGGACGGCTGGAGACGGTGGCGGAGGATCCGCTGTTTATTTTAGACGGTGCCCATAATCTGGATGGAATTGACGCCCTCTGCCGGGCGGTGGACGGAATGTTTGGCGGAAAAAAAATCGTTCTCATTGCCGGAATGCTTGCAGATAAGGAATACGGAAAGGCTATGGAGAAAACCGGTGGTCTTTCGGAAAAGCTGATTACCGTAACTGTTCCCTCTCCCCGTGCACTATCGGCAGAAAAGCTGGCGGAGACGGCGATGCCGTATCATCAGAACGTCACAGCGGCACCTTCGATTCCGGCGGCAGTGGCGGCGGCATATGCCGAGAAGCCGGACGTGATTTTGGCCTTCGGGTCTCTCTATATGCTGGGCGAAGTATACGAAGCCGTACAAGCGTTTCAAAAGGACAAAAAGCGATAAACAAAAACATGCAACCGCATCCCTTGCGTAAAGGGAGGAACATAAAGGGCCTGTGACAAAACTTGTCACAGGCCTTTCAGCGTTTCGTGAGCTGCGTTCTTATCGATTTACAATTCTCTGCATAATCACAGCCGCTTCTGCTCTTGTGGTATTGCCTTTGGGGTTTATGGTGCCGTCGGCATTACCCTTTACAAGACCGGAGGCAATCATTGCCTTCACGTGGGGAAGTGCATAGTCGGCAATGAGGCCGCTGTCGGAAAATGCCGATAAATCGCTATCCCCGGAGAGTGCCATACCACGGCTGATAATCGTCATCATATCCTGGCGGGAAATTTCCGCATCCGGGTTAAATTTATTCTCGCCCACACCGTTTAAGATGCCCGCCGCTTTGCCGATGGCAAGGGCTTCCGCATACTCTCTTTTGGGAGAAACATCGTCAAAGCTTACCTTGGAGCCGTCACCGGTAAGACCGAGTGCACGCACTAAGAACATAGCAAAGTCGCCACGGGTAATATTTCTGCCCGGTGCAAACGCAACCGCAGAAAGGTCGTTTACAATGCCCTTTTCATCCATTTCAATAATGGCATCTCTTGCCCAGACGTGGTGCTGCAGGTCACGGAACCGCGTAACCTTTACATTCGAGAAATCTACCGCTTCATTGGGGGTAATCTTGAAGATAGCGGACTGGAATTTCTCAAGCTCTACACGGAAGGTATCGCCGGAAATATTGACGGTTTTCGCTTCGCCGCCCTCTATAAGCTCCGCCTTTGCACCGTTTATTTTAATTGTACCCGTATAGTCAACGAGAGGAATATCTACCGTGCTTTCCTTCGTTTCCCAGGTGTTTACGGCAATGGCGTAAAGCTCCCCGTCACGGACAACCGTTCTCCACCAGACATCCTCTGTTCTGCCTTCGTTAAATAGGGGCGCTTTTTGGTTTACAAAGTGGTCAAAGATAAAGTCATACTCCCACTCTGATGCCTTCACCATACCATTCCATCTTTCGTCGCCGGGCTGAACACCCGTACCGTTTTCAGCAATACCGTCTACTTTATCGAAGGTATGGAAGCTGAAGCCGCCGGCACCTTCAAACATGGCCATATAAATATAGTTTCTAAGGTCGTTCCAGGTGGGCTGGAATTCAAACCATTCAAAGGCCTGGGTCATGATGGAAACAACCTTTTGCCAATCGTTACTTTCCAGACCCATGGAAATTGCCTCTGCAATACGCATACCACGCTGTCCATCATACGTTTGTGCCGGATAGATGTCCATATCTAAGATGTCGCAGAATTTACCAAGCTCTCCTGCATGGAGCGGCTGAGAAACAACGCCGAAAAGAGGATGCTTTGGGTCCATGTCACGAATCAGCTTCGCACCGATGCGGATGTTTTCCTGTAGGTCATAGGTAGACTCTGCAAATTTCGGCTCTTCCCATAAATACCAGCCGATCAGTGCCGGATGGTCTTTTACCATATTAATCGTATTTACCACGTCGGCATACACCTCCGGGTCACGGATGTCCTCGTGATTAAAGAGGGTAACGGTAGCATACATCCCGGCTTCGTATGCGACATCCAGTCGTTCGATTCTATCTGTTCGCCAGGTACCGATTGCACGGCCGATGGTCGCACCGACTTCGGGAATTTGCCACATGACCGCCGGCGTTGTACCCTGTGCCAGTATGTAATTCTCAATTTTCGTTCCATCACTCGTCATAAGCTCCAAGGCTTCATTCAGCATGGTGGGGCGATCATATTTATAAATGAAACGCTCCATCGTGTCGTCCGTTTCCTCGCCGTTTGGACCCAAAATCATAGCTTCAAGCTTATATTCCTTTTTCTTTTCCGCCAGAAGCTCTAAGGGATAATAGAAACGATATGTACCGTCCGCAGGAAGCGTTACGATTTCTTCCTTGACTACCTTATCCGCATCATAGAAGCGAAAACGCACTTGCTGATTTTCGTCGGTGGTGCTTCTGTAGGTGGTAAGGTCGGCATACCCGTTTCCTTCATAATCGGAATAGTAGAACACATCGTCCGGAATAAAGCTGCGAAGCTTTTTGCTGAGACCTGCGAGCGGGTAAAGCTCTATATCGTCAAAATACATATCCTGTATCTTATCACCACCACGCAGCATAAAGCAATAATACTCCGCATCCTGGTGGGTTGTAAAGTTGCCGACAATTTGCTGCCACTCAAGGTTTTTCGGGTCTATGCCGGGATGAACGGTGGTACGTGCATCCGATATATAGTTTTCTTCTGTCTGCTCCGGGGAATTTTTATACCCGTCACCCTGGAAGCGGAAATTCACATTTCGGGGGTCTACTACCTTTACCCAAGCTGAAATCTGGTAGGTCGTTTCCGGCTCAACCTTGATGACCTGCCCCAGCCAGGGCATATTCAAATTATCGCCCTTTAAATGAATGGACTGCTTACCCGAATGGGCTTCCGCATCCGAATAGGTAAAGTGCCCTTTCATAACATCGTCGTCACGGTCAAACCAAACGCCTTCATATTCTGTGCCGTGCTTGATATGCGTGACTTCCGTTTCCTCTTCAAAGCCCCCGTTTTTGAAGATGTTTTCCGTACCCTCTCCGGGCTTTACATATTCCGGCATTGCCGCAATTTCTACCGGCTTTTGGGGCCCGAGAAGCATAATGCCGTCATAATAAATTTCACCGCCGCCCATAAGGCGAGCCATTATCGTTGCTTTATTGGCATCCTCCGGCATGGTAAACTGAATAATTTTCTGCGTCCAGGTATTGGCAGGGGCATCCGAAAAGCTTAGGTTTACCCGATTGCCGTATTCCATACTCATATCTGTCTCCGGCTCAACATAACCAAAGCCTAAGGAAATATTGGCTGTACCGGAAATTCGTTTACACCAAGCAGATAACTCATATTCCTCGCCCGGTATCATATTCGTAAAAACCTGTACGCCGTGTACGTTCTTTCCTTCCGGTCCGGATAGCTTGAGTGCCTTTTTGCCCTCTTGGGCATCATTCACAATAAAGGCGTTGGTTTCACCGATTACGCCGCCTTCAACGCCGTTTCCGCTCCATCCCGTAAGAAAGGTTTCTGTCGCATTTTCAAAGCCACCGTCCGGGAAAATATTTTCATCGCCGTTTTTCCCTGCTGTCTTTGTATGCTTTGTCAAGGTTTGGATTTTATAATCGCCCTCTTTTATCGGACGCTCCTTGATTGAATAGGCTTCCCCATCCTCCCGCATTTCCACCGTGGGGGAAATCCTAAAAGGGTACTCCCTTTCCTCTGCCGAAACGGATAGAACACCGGAACATAGCAAAAGAACTGCTAACATGGCTGCTATTGTCTTTTTCATAGTATCGTCTCCTTTTTTTCTCGGATTAAAACAATCTATTTTTCTAAGAGAAACATGGCATAGCCTTCGATTTCAGGCAGGAACACCTTCGTGTACGTGCCGTCTTTTTCAATCGAAACAGGGGTCTTTTCCGGCAAACGGTACGCCGCTTTATAGCTTCCCTTTACCGAAACACATTGTCCCGCCGGAAGCGTTACATGCTCTTCAATCACGCTCATGGCGTGGCCTCTTTTTTCCGGGAAGCTCGTCTTTATATGGAGAAGCTCATAGGCTTTTGTGCCCGTCAGCGTCACCCGTGCGGTAGAGGGGATTCCCTCTGCCTTCAGAAGCGGTGCAGGCATAAAACGCTTTATAATTTTATCCAGAAGCTGTTTATGCAAGGCATACGCCTCAAAATAATAGCTTTCAAAAATACGGAAGCAGATATGGCACACGCCGTCCTTTTCCGCCAGTGCCGCCTGTCCCGTTGTCTTTTCCGGCGGTACGTACCGATAGCCGTGTATGCCGTCAAAGTGGCGGTTAAAATACGGCTTTATATAGTCTGCCGTTTTGTATGCGGAGGTCATCCGTATGCCCGGTCTGTACATGGCAATGGGTCTTTGACGAAGGGCATCGGTAAAGAATGAAACATTATGCTCATCTATGCCGTCGAAGCGGATGAAATCCCATTCCTTACATGCAAAATCGGTTTTTTCGTTATTCAGCCCTGCACTGCCGGAGGAAATCACCTTGCCGCCGTCCGCCAAAAAGGCAGAAAGCTTTTTCCGCAGATTTTCTGACATGTACAAATCATCCGGTAAAAGCAGCAGCTTGTACGGTGAAAAGTCCATATCCTCATTTAAAATATCGAAGCCGTATTTCAGCTCCGCCAGCATTCTTGCCGCACCGCGTACCGAGGGGTTTCGCCCAAGGCCGCCACGCATTTCATCCTTCGTAACTACGGTTTTATCATTGAGAATACCGATTTCCGAACGGTATACGGCATCATCCGTCCATTCCTCATATGCTTTTACACGCTCGAAAAGCGCACCGATATCCTCATACAGCTTTTTATCCAAATTGCCTGCCGGGTGCATATGGTCACCAATCGAAACCTGTACGCCCTGGGAAAGGGCATCGAAGCAGTCATTTTCCATAGAGGCTATGGATTTATAGCCGCCGAAATCGCCCCAGTTATAGTGAAAACGACCGGACATATACAGAATCTGGTCACGGCATTTCCGCATATAGGCGACCTGCGGTCCGAAAAAGTCGTACCCCCATCTTCCTGCCGGGAGGCATTCCAGCTCTCCGTGCGTGCTTACATTCTGTGCCCCGTCCCAGTCAAAGGGGACGCCGGTCTGCTGTACCAGCTTCCCTTCGGGCACGGCTGAGCGAATCATATGGGCAAATTCAAAAAACTTTTTATGGGCAAAATACCGCACGTGGTTTTCATTTGTAACATCCAGTCCCTCTTCTATCATTTCCCGTGTGCATTTCGGACAATGACAGAAGGGGCTCGGCGTCATACAGTCGGCAAAAATACCGTCGATATCATACAGCTCCATCACCTCGCGGATGAGGGAAGATAAATACTTGCGGTATCCGTCACTGTTATAGCACATCGTGCGGAAAAAGCTACTGGTTATTGTCCTCTCATGCTGCAAAACTCTTCCCTCGCTGTCCACTCTCTGCCATTCGGGGTGCAAAATCGCCTGGACATGGTTTATGGCCGTATTCGTATATCCCACGACGCGAATGTCCCTTTTTCGGCACTCCCGGACTATATCACCGAACATATCCCCCTGCATATCCGGGTAGGGCACGCCGATTTTCGTCGGATAATACACATGACCGATGTTGCACTGAAAAAATGCATTGATAATCTCCACATTGGCATTTTTCAGCCGTTCGGCAAACACCTCGGCATCAAAGCCTTCCCCAAAATTATAAATGCCGGGCAGCGTATGAAAATCAATATGTATGCCTCTTTTTAGTTTTTTCATTGTCCTCTCCTTTTTTCAAATGAGGCTGCATCGCCCGCAAATCAACCGGGGCTCCCTCCAATACCCCTCCGATTTGCGGGCGAAAATTCAGCTATTCTATCTCTTCATCCCCGTGCAAACGAATCCAATCCCGTACCATGACGGAGGACCTAAGTCCCACATCGGCACAGCAATTCGAGCAGACGATTACACCGGCGATCTCCTTATTCCGAAGAAGCTCGTAGTAGGTATCCAGCTGTAGCTGCATCAAATCATCGCTGATTTCCTTTTTGTTGCCATAGTCCCACATATACAGGCCGCCGTAGATCGGCTGGTCGCCGGAGAGCGTGCGGAGCTTCGCTAGGTTTTCACGAATAGCTGGCAAATCCTCCTGATGCCAGGTCCATAAGGTGAGAACGTCACATTCCGCAATGTAGGGAATACGCTCCTCTGTCAGCTGATGGGTGTAGATGGTGCACCACAGCGGCATCGGCCGTGCCGCATCCTTCAGCTTTTCCTTGAAAACCCGGTAGGATTCCGGCGAGAAGATTTCCATTCGCGGCAGACGCATAATATCATCCATGATTACACCCGTGATGTTCGGATATTGGTGCGTTAAACGAATAATTTCGTCTGTATAGTCTGCCTTGCCGCTTGTGCCGTCACCGATAATGGACCAGACCACGTTTTCCATCGTATCCAGCACCATCTGGTCCTGGTCGAAGGGGAGCTTCGGAAGCCCCATCATAACGACGCGGCACATATTACGGATGCCGAAGTAGTAGGCACCCTCTAGGGGGGTCATGCGGCTCATGCCCGGCAATTTGAAGGCATCGTTTATATGGTGCGAGCCCTCCGTCTGCCCCCAAAGCCATAATTTATCACGTAATTTCATTTTGTCTTACCTCTCGTTGTTTACTCTGTTGCCGCTTCTACGATGGGCATAACCAGCTTTGCAGCACCTGCCAGCGGTCTGAGACCGGAAACGCCGTCCCATACCATAGCCTCCAGTGTATAGGTCTTGCCATCCTGCATGGTAATGCCGGTCAAGGGGAAGTCAACCACTGTGCCGCTTTCACCTCTCCGAATGGCGGTAATATCAGCTGTTTTCACTGTTTCCAATGTTCTCAGGTTATTTTCGCTTTCGCTGTATACTGCACAGACGACTGTGCCGGACTGTGCAGTTTCCTCCAGCGTGGGGTAATGGACATACAGAGAAGCCGTTTCGCCCACCGTATACGCTTCGTCCACGCTTATGCGGGTAGTAACAAAGGTAGTCGGTGCAGTCGTTGCATATCCGTCATCATTGTTTCGTGTTGTATCTACCTCCGCTTCTGTACAGCTGATGGTTTTCCCGCCCGCAACAGCCGGGGCACTCTCTACCTTAGCTGTGAAGCTGTCAAACAATATCTTTGTGTCACTTGCATGTGTTCCGGCATTAATTCTATACACCTGATCGGCAACCGGTCTGTAGGTAAACCAATGCTCTACGGTAATCCACTGATCGAAATATTCGCCCGGTACTGTAACAGTATTTGCAAACCGTCCTGGAGCGGGGCTCGCTGACCTGTGCTCGATAGATGTATTCACTGCATCGCCTTCGCTGACCGTCTCCTTGATAACCTTCATACGGTAGCTCAATTTTATTGTAGTATCTGCAGTGAGAGCTGAAAGCTTTGCGGCGTCAAAACGAACAAAGATTGTGCTGTTTGCCGATCCTCTACCGGTTAAGCAAATTGCTGTACCGTGATCCTCTGTGCGAACCAGGGACATATCAAGCGGGAAGCCCTGATCTGCTCTGCGACCCAGCCATGTTGTATGCTGGTCATAGGTCAGAAGCTTAAAATCCGTTGAAAAGGTCTCAAATTCACCGTTGTCGGCTAAAAGGCCCGTATCCGTTTCCCGAAGCTGCACATCATCGATATAGAGAGTAAGCGCGCTTTTGTTTATATCTACAATGAAGGAGCAACCGTTTGTTGCTGTCGATTCCTTGCAGGTAAACACCGTCGAGAGACGGACCCATTCGTTCGTTGCTGCCGAGCTGAATTTACTGCTAGCACCAGACGGCGTCGTTCCGATTAAATCACACACCTCTTCACCGTTATAAGTATCCTCTTCGCGAAGGGCGATTCTTGCACCCGTGCCGGCTATAATATTGATGTAGGCAGAAAGTTCATACTGCTTGCCTTCTTCCAGCGTGCCGGCAGGCAGGAACTGGCGGAGTACCGTTCTCTCGTCGCTTGTGCCGGTTAGCATGACAGCGCTATTTCCATCCGTTTTTTGATCTGTTACCACTGTACCGGAAGACACAGTGAGCGCCGGCTCACCGCTTACACCCTGGGCAAGCTTCCAGCCCGTAAGCCCATCCTCAAAGGAACCGTTTGTAATCAGATTATCGCCCGTCGGCTGCGCCGCCATCGTGGGCATACATGTGCCAATCATTACCAGAACCAGTGCTAAAACCAAAATTTTCGTTTTCATATTCACTTATTCCTCCTGTTTCATTCTTTTCGCCCCGAAGGGGCAATCCTATTTTGTTACCCTCGTTTTGCTTCCTACGCTGATCGCAGGATGCTGCGGCGAGAGTGCCGCATCCCATAAAAAGGTTTTGAATTTGTAGGTTCCTTCTCCTGCCGTGACAGAATCGCCATCCGCATATACGCGAACCAGCTCCCATGCGTTGCCGTACCTTTGGTACAGTGCTCCCATTTCGTATGCGCCGGCTGTGCGAAGTACGATACCCTCTGCAAAGCTGTTTTTTAAGGTATTGCCTACGTATAGACCGGGCAATGCTGTGTCCCCGGTGGAGAAAAAGAGACTACTTCTCGGCGGGAGCGTAGCGGTAAAGCCGCCGCTTGCCCTGTCCGAAACACTGCTGCCGTTCTCCGTTACTATTTCCCTTGCATATGCACCCTCTACGTTCGCCGAAAAAGCCGTCTGCCCGCTGTTGACGAAGAGATAATACGTGGTGCCGTTCTCCACACGAGACGTTCGCCACACATTGCCGTCATATGTACCGCCTTCCGTCATCAGCATATCATAGAAAACTGTGCGTTCCTCGGCCGCAAGGTACTCTGCATCGGATACTACATCGCGCATCCTTTCCTTTCACGGGTCCTTCTGCCAGTCTCTGATTCTGCTTACAATTACCGCCGCCTCGGCTCTCGTTGTGTTGCCAAGGGGGTTTACCGTGCCGTCCGCATTGCCTTTTACGATATTGGCACGCACCATTGCGGCAATATCCAGCTTTGCGTACTCTGCAATCAGACCGGCGTCGGCATAGCCCGCAAGATCCTCCTCCTTCCCTTCGTCAAGCTCCAGGCAAATTCGCATACCGCGGGCCGCGATTGCCATAAGGTCCTGACGGGTAATTTCGCCCTCGGGATTAAACAGATTTTCTCCAACCCCGTTTAATATTCCGAGTTTTTTCCCTGCGGCAATTTCCTTTGCGTACGGGGCATCTAAAGGCACATCGTCAAAATTCTCGCTTGCATTCGATGTGAGCCCCAGTGCCCGAATCAGGAAGTAGGCAAAGTCGCCGCGTGTGATATTTTTGCCGGGTGCAAAGCTTACCGCTGTGTTATCATTGACAACCCCGGCCTTTTCCATTGCCAAGATGGCAGTGTATGCCCAGTTATATCCGGTAAGGTCTCTGTATTTCGTCGTTTCCAGGTCGCTGAAATCTACGGTATTATTCGGCGTGATTTCATAGAGGTATGCCGCCATGCCTTCAAGGTCCTTCCGGAAAATGCTGTCGGTGACCTCTACGGTTTCCGCCGTGCCGCCGGCAATCCGCTTTGCCGTATATCCTGCGGCCGTATGTCCGCCGTCAAAATCGGAAAGGCTTACGATTGCCGTGTTCGTTGCTTCTACCCGGCGGTTTAGAATCGCCGCATAGATTTTGCCGTCTTTTACGTAGGTACGCCACCAAACGGTATCCGTTTTTTCTTCATTCAGCATGGGATACTTGCGGTTGACGGTGGCATCAAACAGGAAGGTAAGCTCCCATTCGGCAAACTCGCATAAACCATCCCATTCATCAAGCGCCGGTGCCAGATGCCCCGGCTCGCCGCCGAAGGAGTGATACCCTACGGCAGAGCCGCCGGAAAATAGGGTCTGATACGCATAGTGGCGAAATTCATTCGCCGTCGGCATCTCTCCGCCGATCTCAAAGCCCTGCTGGAGGAGCGATACCGGCTTTCTGGCCTTTACTGCCGCCACGCCCGCCTCGATTTTTTCACCGATGACGGAGGCTCTGTAGGCACCTTTTGACGGATAGTGGTCAATGTCCATAATGTCGCAGACACGGGCCATGCGTTTATAGGAGCCCTCCCCCGAATCATCCAGATAAATAGGATGGTGGGGGTCGAGATCGCGGATAAGCTTATAGGCCGTTGCCAGCTCATCCTCCGTATTCATTTTCTGTATCGGCTCATCCTGTACCTTATAGCCAAACAGGGCGGGATGATTTTTAACCGTATTTACCGTCTGCACGGTGTTTTCCAGCATATCGGGGTGTCCGCCGCTCTTCTTATCGTTGTAAAGAGAGATAAGCACGTGCAGACCCGCCGCTTCCACCGCATCCATACGCTCTAAAAGCGTGCGGTTTTCTGTATCTGTACCCATCTGCACCACGGTGATGCCAAGGTCGCTTATCTCATCTCCCGCCTTATCGATAAGCGTAAAGGGTACGTTATTTCCGATAGAAATGTTCTTCTCTATCATTTTTCCGTTTCGGTCGGGCTTACGGAATACGCCGTCTTCTCCCAGATAGGTGGGGCGGTCGTACCGATAGACCGGATGGCGCTGGGTTTCTACATGCTCTCCATCTGCATCGTAAATTTTCACCTCGGAGGTATATTCCTTTCCCTTTTCAGAGAACACCTTCTCCGTGGAAAATTCAAATACGGTCTTTTCTTCTGTCAGCGTCTTTTCCTGCGGCATCAGTACCGCTGTATCGCCATCCAAAATAGTGAAAACAGCCTTTCCGCCGGCAAGAGATTCTCCGTTTCCTCTGTCCTCTACCGTAACGAATCCGGTCTTCCACTCGGTATAATAAAACCGTTCATCCGTCTCCACAAGGGCACGGTAGGGCTTTCTCGTCATATAGAGGCTGACATCGTCAATACAAAGCTCGCCTGCGGCTGAAAGGTTTCGGAAGCTGACAAGGCAGCCGTCCACCTCTTCCGGACATTCAAAATCGAAAAATCCGTCCTGCCACGTGTCGCTGTAATACGCCATCATGTTTTTTGTGCCGTCCAGCTCCGCATCCGTACCGCCCTTCGTGTACTGCATCTGGCAGGAAAAGCTTACGGCATCCGCGGTCGGGTTTTTGTATTTGAAGATCAGACGGTACTCCGCCGTGGGCATGAGCCCCCTGACAGTCTGCCGTAGCTGGGGAAATGTTTCCCCGGAAAGAACCTTCGCATAATTTCCCTGTACGCCACCGTCTTTTACCAAAACCGCGCCCCGGCCGTCAAAGGTACCGCCCTTTCCCGGCTCCGGTCGCCATGCCGCAACCGTAAGACCGTCCGCACTCGCTTCCGAGAAATCGCCGTTTTCAAGCATCTCGTAGTCCTCCAGCACCGGCGGTTTTTCCGCTATTGCGTCTTCGGCAAGCCCCTCCATACGAAGGGAAATGTCGTCCACATACGCCTCTAGGTCGCTGTGCAGCTGGAACCGCAGTGTAATTCTCCGGATATTTTCCGGCAACGTAAACTCGACAATTTTTTGCGTCCAGCTATTGGTGCTTAGGTCTGTAAAATATACATTGAGAACGTCGGCAAGCTCCACTTCCGCACCGTTTTGCAAAACGGTAAAGGCAACACGGATACGAATGTCCAATTCTGTGTTTTCGCCCTTCACCCGTGCGGAGAGCTGGCATTTCTTTCCGTCCGCGTCCTGCACGCTCAAAGCCTGCGAAAGTGCCGCATACCCTGTACCGGGGTAATTCAGCTTTACATACGATGCGTCGCCGCGGATATACTCTGCCGTTTTCCCTTCGCCGAAGGTGCCGGGGTTTATCCCCCAGCCCAGTGGCTTGGTGTCACTCTCCGGTGTGGAAAAATCACCGTTTTTTAAAAGCTCCTGTGCATTCACCTTGTCCACCAGTGTGTGGGCGGCAATTTCCGTAAAGGGATACGCCGCCGCCTGTGCAGAAAAGCCCATGCCGCACAGTATTAGGCAGGTACAAAGGAGTGCACATATTTTTTTCAGTTTCATGCTATCCCTCCTTTATGCACCGACCGGCATATGGTAGACGCGGCTTGCAATTACTGCCGCCTCTGCTCTTGTTGTGCTGCCTAAGGGATTTACGGTGCCGTCACCGTTACCGAGAATCAGCCCGGCATTTGTCATATCTGCTACGCTCTGCCGTGCGTATTCTGCAATCTGCCCCGCATCCGTAAAGCGATCAAGCACTGCCATGTCGCCCTCCGGAAGCGATTTGAATGCTTTTACGCCCCGTGCCGTAATGGTCATAATATCCTGGCGTGAAATTTCCCGTTCGGGGTCAAAGCGGTTATCGCCTATGCCTTGCAAGATACCTGCCGCCTTCCCTGCGGCAATCGCCTTCGCATAATAGGCATCTTCAGGAACGTCCGCAAAGGAAGCGGTTTCCTCGCCCGTAAGCCCCAAGGCGTTTAGCAGGAAATAGGCAAAGTCGCCGCGGGTGATTTTCTCGCCCGGTGCAAACAGATACACGGTTGTACCCGTTACTACGCCTGCATTTTCCATGGCAGAAATGGCGGTTTGTGCCCAGTTATACCCCGTCAGATCCCGGAATTTCATGGTGGGAAGGGTGCTGAAATCCACAGGCGTATTCGGTGTAATCTCATAGAGATACGCCGCTTGGGGGATAAGCGTTGCCGTAAAGGTGGTGCCGTCTACGAAAGCGGTTTCTTCTTCGCCGCCTGCTATCCGCCTTGCGGTATAGCCCTCGGCACCGTAGCCGCCGTCCACACCCGTCAGGGTCACCGTCGCCGTATTTTCCTCCAGCTGTCGGTTTAAGACAATGGCGTAAATTTTACCGTCCAGTACGTAGGTACGCCACCATACTTTTTCTGTTTTTTCCTCATTCAGCATGGGATTCTTCGCCTTTACAAGGCTGTCGAACATAAAGCCCTGCTCCCACTTGGCCATCTCCACAAGGCCCGGCCACGAGGAATGCTCGGGGCTTATGGGCGTGGTCGATTCCCCGAAGGAATGATAGCCAAAGCCGGAAGCACCCGACATCAGTGCCTGATAGGCGTAGTGCCGGAATTCATCGGCTGTGGGGAACGTGCCACCAAGTTCAAATGCCTGCTGCAGAAGGCCTACGGGCTTTCGTCCCTTGACCGCTTTGACGGCCGCCTCGATTTTTTCGCCCAGTAAGGAGGCACGCTCCGGATCATTTCCGGGGTATACGTCAATATCCATAAGGTCGCAGAACTTACCCATACGCTCGTAGCTTGCTTCGCCGGAGTCTACGGTGTAAATCGGGTGGTGGGGATCGAGGTCGCGAATGGTCTTATAGGCCAGTGCCAATTCCTCGTCCGAATTGCCCTTCTGCATGGGCTCATCCTGAATTTTATAGCCGAACAGTGCAGGGTGATCCTTTACTGCCATAACCTTGTCTATTGTTGCCGGCAGCATCTCCGGGTGGCCGCCACTCATTTTTCCGCTGTAAAGAACAATCTGTGCTAAAAGTCCTTCCTTTTCGACCATATCCAGCCGTTCCTTCAGCGGCAGGGACGCCCCGCCAACAAGCTGTGCTACGGTAACGCCGCAAGGGGCAACGATGCTGATTCTCGGATTCGTTACACCGTTACCGAGGACAACATTGTACTCCTGCATCACGCCGTTTCGGTCCGGCTTACGGAATACACCGTCTGCCCCGAGGTATGTGGGTCTGTCGTAGCGGTAGATTGCACTGTCGTATTCCTCTAAAAGCGTACCCGCTTCGTCATATACGGCAGTGTGGGCTCTGTATTCCTTTCCCTTTTCCGCTAAAACGGTCAGGGGAAATTCCAGTGTACCCACCGTACCGGCCATCGTTCCTTCCTTTGTAAAGACAGCCGTTTCGCCGTCACGGATTTCCAGCACGAAGCGTCCGTTTTGCAGTGCACCGGTCTTCGTTCTGTCGCGAACGGTCACCTCGCCCGTCTTCCACTCCGTATAATAGAAGATTTCATCGGTTTCCACCTCGGCATAGGGTGCCCTTTTCGTCATATACACGCTTATATCGTCAACCATATAGTAGCCAACCTTTGCAAAGTGACGAAAGTCAATCATGCAGGTGTTTGCACCCGGCGGGCAGACGCTGTCAAGATACACATCTATCCAGTTGTCATTTTGCAAAAGCACCATGTTGCCCGTTTTGTCGTGCCCCATACGCACGCCGTTTGTACCCCAGCGGAAGCCGTAGGAAATCGATTCCAGCATATCAACGCCCGGCGATTTCAAGCGGAAATGCATCTGGTATTCCGCCCCCTCCTCAAAGCCGGAAATGTGCTGAAGGAGCTGGGGGTTTTTATTGCTGTTGTCCGGTTCCTTGAAAATCTTGACGCAGTTGCCGGTCACGCCGCCGGGTACAATGCTGATAAAATCATTCCACTGCCCGGGCTCCACGCCCCAGTTTGCCGTGCCCTCCTCAAAGCCGCCGTTCTTCACCATTTCATAGTCTTCTAAAACCGGTTCTTTTTTGGTAGGCTTTTCCGGCTCCGGCGGTGCACCCTCCAGAAGAAGGGATACATCATCTATCAGCACTGCTTCATCCTTATGCAGGGAAATATCCAGCAAGGTATAGGTGATGCGTTCGGGAACAACGAAGCGTAGAATCTTTTGTGTCCACTCCCCTGCCCGGGCATCTGCAAACTCTATCGTATTCGTTTCTGTAAGCACCTCATCCTGAATCTGCTCGTTACGAATACCAAAGGACTGCGTAAGCGTCAGGCTGCTTTCGTTCGTCTGGGGCTTCACCCAAAGAGAAAGCTCGCAAATTTTCCCGCTTTTCAGACGGCTGATTCCCACCTGTTGGGTAAGGTGTATTTCCTCGTCGGCTGAAAGGCGGAGGGCATACATCCCACTGTGGGCATCCTCTGTCCGCTCTGCTTCGCCTGCACGGAGCGTACCGGTTGACAGCGCCCATACCTGGAGATTCGTTTCCGATTCCAAAACCTCGAAGCCGCCGTTTACTATAAGCTCCGTGGCGTTTTCGTCATGCACCAGCGTGTGTGCCGTAATCTCTTCCCGATTATACGGTGCTTCTGCCGCCGCTGCCCCATGCCCCATGCCGCATAACAGCATGAGCACACAAACAAGCGACGTAAGCTTTCTAAAACGCATACACGTCCTCCCTTCTTATCGGTAAACAACGATAATACGTTCTGTTGCATTCATTTTATAGGCAAAAATCCAGTCGCCGTCATAAATTTCGGCACTTGTAATGGTTTTGAAGGTATCCCGCTGGGAATCATACAGTACGATTTTGGGTCCGTTAAAGTGCCGGATACGCTCGTAGGTTTCCGGTCCTGTCCGTTTTTCATGTGTCACGTAAATTCTGGCACCGTATTCGGAAACCTTATCCGTCTGTGCATAGGCGTACACGCTGCCGATATAATCCGAGTCTGCCGTCAAATTGCCGGTGGCATTCTGGCCGCCCTCATTGTTGGCACGTTCACCCGCCAGGCGGGAACCGCTTCTTAAAAGCACACGCATCGCCGTAGCTTCACCGGTCATCGTGGACATATCGTACTGCACCACGTCACCACGCTCCAGCTGGGAAGGCTTCAGGCTTGCAGGCAGAACGCCTTCTACTGCCGCCGGGTCTTTTGCCGGGTCGGACAGCACGTTCTCCGTTATAACTGCCAGGTCTTCCTTTACAAGTACGGTAGCTGTATCGTTCTTTCTCTCCAGCGTCAGCTTCATAACCGGTTCGCCGTCCTCTGTAATCGTCTGGGCAATATGCGTAATGACGCCCGGGTCCCCTGTGGGAATCGCACTGACCGTATCACGGGAAACCATCGCGGAAACGATGTTATCCTCATTGATGTCGTACAGGGAAAGGCCGTTATAGGTACCGCCTGCACCCACGTGGCCCACGTCAGCCCAGTTTCTTACAGAATAGAGCTTATCGTCGCCGGTGTACTGATTCGGAACGATAAAGATTTTGCTGATGTCGCGAATCAGATACCGGGTTGCAAAGATTTTGGATTCATAGCCGATAATACCGATTCTGTCACTGTAAAAGTCTCTGGAAAATTTGGCAAGCCGTTCTTCCTCACGCAGGGAAAAATCTGTATTTTCCACAGCCGTTTCAATCTCTACAATTTCGTCCTCTGCCGTAGCTTGGAATAAGAGCAGCTGTTCGATAATCGCCGTGCCGGTATGCAGGACACTTTCGCCTAAAACATCCGTAGAGGGATTTCCGTTTACCTTACATTTATCCGAAACAGTGAACAGCTTCATTATGCCGTCCTCGGTGAAAATCTTCAGCTGTGTCGTGCCGTCAATACCCTTTGCCTTCTGACCGCCAACCAGCCAGCCGTACCTGGTGTTCCGGTAGTTCTCGTTATCCACTGCCGCCACCTTGCCGGTAAAGTCGAGGCGGAAGTTTGCTTCCATGCCCAGCTCCGGCTTTTTAAGCTCTGTGGTCTCACTGCGAAGGTTTGCCGCAACCTCGTAGGAGGTGCCGGCTACCGTGACTGTTTCGGTACCCATTTCCTCCACCTTGCCGGCGGCAATTCTTGTGCTGCGGATAACCTCCATTACGCGGTCGTCCTCACTGACAGCTACGGAAAGCACATCCCATTCTGCACACGCTTCTACCGCGGCGGCGGAGCCGTCCTCGTTTAAGAAGGTGAAGCGGTAGGAGGTGTCTGTCGGGTCAAGTACAAGTGTTGTCAGTTCTGCACTTCTGTCTTTAAAGATAAGCTTATATTCCTCCGGACGGACGCTGTCCACAACCACGTTTTGGAAGGAGCGGATCAGAACGGTCTCCGCTGTCTTTCCGTTAGTGGAAATCAGCTCCACGGTACCGGTAGCAAACAGGAGGTCTGTCGGAGTCATATCCGTCTTCCGAACGCCGTTATAAATCCAGACGGCACCGGGGGCAATGTCCACCGCATATTCCTTGTTCTCTACTTCGTAGTACAGCGTTGCCGGCGTGGACTTCGGCAGAATATCCGATACATCCACCGTCAGGCTGTCCGACGAGGCTTTGGCTTCAATATACAGTACTGTTTCTATATCGTTTTCTTCTTTTGCATACAGGGAGACTCTTCTGCCTAAGAAAGAAGCCGCCGCTGTTTCGCCTACTTCAAATACCTTCTCGCCCATGGCAATCTGGTTTTCCCGGACGGCAACGCCCTCCAGCGTCGTCACGCCGTTTGCTGTAATTTTGCCTTCGTATTTATTGATGTGAAGATACGTCGAAAGGACAGTATCTCCCTCACGGATCGCCACGCTGTAATCAGCACCGTAGCCAGTACGTTCTAAAATGTCAATTTCCACGGCATTCGAGACAAGCTGTGCCATGGTGCCACGTGTGATTGCACCGTCTGCATTCGCCACGCCTGCCAGAAGGCCGATCTGGGACGCCACGGACAGATATCCTGTAGGATAGCCGCCTGCCGCCTCTGCCTTCACGCCGTATCCGAGGGCCCCCACAAGCATTTTTACAGCCTGGGGATAGGTGACTGCCGCGTCCGGTGCAAAGGTCGTCGCACTTGTACCGTTGACGATACCTGCCTTATATGCCGAGCCCACTGCGGCAAAGCCCCAGTGTGTGGAGGGTACGTCTGTGAAAATCTGCTGTGTCTCACTCGCCGTCAGATTCAGAAGACGGAGTACGATGGTTGCCATTTCTGCTCTCGTTAAGGTTTCATCGGGTGCAAACGTGCCATCCTCTCTACCTTCCACAAGCCCTAATGCCGCAATCTTTTCCACCGCTTTCTCGCACGGCAGACCTGCCGTGTCTCCAAATGCCGCATGCACCGGGCAAATACAGCCCAGCAGAAGAGCAAGAATCAGGGGAATCATCAGAAGTTTTTGTCTCATTTTCTTTCTTTCCTTTCCATTACGTTTCCGTTGTCTGTATTGCTTTTATCGGTTTACGATACGCTGCATAATCACAGCCGCTTCTGCTCTTGTGGTATTGCCTTTGGGGTTTATGGTGCCGTCGGCATTACCCTTTACAAGACCGGAGGCAATCATTGCCTTCACGTGGGGAAGTGCATAGTCGGCAATG
>SVJY01000046.1 GCA_015068765.1 Oscillospiraceae bacterium | reverse complement strand
TCATAGGCATTTATTGCTTCATAGCCCTCCGGCACGGACCACGGATTATAACGAAGCATAATTTGTCCCGTACCTCGCAGGTTTTCCACCTGCCCTTCTGTTCCGCATATACGGTACGAATTATGGTCTGCACCGTATGTTGCATGACCGGTAATTCTGAAAACAGAACCGTCATCATTTTGCGTCATAACCTGGGCAACACGGTCACCGCAATAGCTTGCTGTCGGGGTGTTTTCATCCCTCGGTGCAAACGCAGCGAATGCTGTAACCCGCTTCGGTGTTGCACCTGTAATACGCATAACAGGACCCAGGGAATGGGTAATGTAATACGTTCTGGGGAGATAATTCCGCCAATGCTTTTCAAAATAATTAAATTCCTTTCTTCTGGATGCCGGATTCCGCGGATCTCCGTTGTGATTGTATTCCCCTTCTGCATACAGAATCTTTCCTAACGTGCCGGTATCGCATACCCTTTTCATTTCAAGATTGGGAAGCATCTGGGGATAGTTTTCCGCCAGCATAAAAATTGCATTGCTTTTTTCCGCTGCACGAATCAGCTCTACACCCTCTGCCATCGTTCCGTTACTGATACATTCGCAAAATACATGGATTCCCTTTTCCAGACAGCGGATAGCATATCTTGCGTGTTCATGAAAAGCATTTGCCAGAATCACGGCATCTATGCCATGATTTAGGAATTCATCAAAATCATCGTAGACAACCACAGTGGAATCATTCATTCTCTTCAGGGCAATCTCTACCCTCTCTTTATTATTGTCGCAAAGTGCAACAACCTCACAGTTTTGCATTTGGAAGTTAGTAGCAAGGTACGAGCCTCTTCCTGCACCAAATACACCGATTTTCAGTCTATCCATCACAGTTCCTCCTTCAAAGTTTTTATGCATTCATTATACCCTGCTCCTCATGTATGTTCAATGGTTAAAATCCATGCTTTTATATAAAATAGTTCGTTTTTCCTTTCTCTTTTCGCAAAAATAAGAGCCTCCGGAAAGACAGACGATCCCGGAGGCTTTTTTTACATACGGAAATATTCTACTTTAGTAATTCTCTGTATAATTCGAGTTGTTTTTCGGTGGGTGCAAAGTCCGGCTTTGAGCAGCACGGGAGGCTGGGCTTTGTTCCGTCCTCGCCATAGAAGGGAGACAGCCGGTCATTTTCATACTGCTTTCTGTCTTCTTCCTTTCTGAAATCCGGAATATCGTAAGGCTTACCACCCTCTAAAACGGATCGGTGTGCCAAAATGGCAACAGAGGACATATTCACTGCCGAATATACATCAAAGGGATGCTCCGGCTGCTTTCCCTGCCGGATACAGTCCACAAACATTCTGGCAGTTACAAAGTCGCCGCCGTTATGTCCGCTTTTTTTAATCAGCTCTTCATCCTTATCCTTCCACTCCGGTTCATAGGCATTTATTGCTTCATAGCCCTCCGGCACGGACCACGGATTATAACGAAGCATAATTTGTCCCGTACCTCGCAGGTTTTCCACCTGCCCTTCTGTTCCGCATATACGGTACGAATTATGGTGTGCACCGTATGTGGCACAACCGGTAATTCTGAAAACAGAACCGTCATCATTTTGCGTCATAATCTGGGCAACACGGTCAGCACAATGGCTTGCTGACGGGGTGTCCGCACGCCCCGGTGCAAACACAGCGAATGCTGTAACCCGCTTCGGTGTTGCACCTGTAATACGCATAACAGGACCCAGGGAATGGGTGATGTAATACGTTGCAGGAAGGAAATTCCGCCAATGCTTTTCAAAATAATTAAATTGCTTTAAGTATCCTTGATCCTTCGGGTCTCCGGGGTGATTGTATTCGCCTTCTGCATACAGAATCTTTCCTAACGTGCCGGTATCGCATACCCTTTTCATTTCCAGATTGGGAAGCATCTGGGGATAGTTTTCCGCCAGCATAAAAATTGCATTGCTTTTTTCTGCCGCACGAATCAGCTCTACACCCTCTGCCATCGTTCCGTTACTGATGCATTCACAAAATACATGGATTCCTTTTTCCAGACAGCGGATAGCGTATTTTGCATGTTCATGAAAGGTATTTGCCAGAATCACGGCATCCATGCCATGATTTAGGAACTCATCAAAATCATCGTAGATAACCACACTGGAATCATTCATTCTCTTCAGGGCAATCTCTACCCTCTCTTTATCCTTGTCGCAAAGTGCAACAACCTCACAGTTTTGCATTTGGAAGTTAGTAGCAAGGTACGAGCCTCTTCCTGCACCAAATACACCGATTTTCAGTCTGTCCATTACAGTTCCTCCTTCAAGTTTTTATGCATTCATTATACCCTGCTCCTCATGTATTTTCAATGGTTAAAATCCATGCTTTTATATAAAATAGTTCGTTTTCCTTGCTTTTTTCTCATTTATGCAGTATACTATATTCAAACTAAGGAAAGGTGCATGGGAATGTTTACAAAGAATATATGCAAATTTATAACTGCGTCCTCTGAAGATCAATTAACAACCCACTGTTTTATTTACGAAACAGACGTAAATATCATGGCAAAACCGCTTCTTCTGCCATATAACCGGATTCTGCTTATCAAAACCGGTACGTTTCAATTCCGTCTCGGTCAAACCCGATGCACGGGCGGCCCCGGAACACTTTTGTTTGCTTTTGCAGATGAGCAATTTATAGCAGAAGGTGACGAGGGAGCTTCCTACTTATATATTGATTTCAGCGGCAACCGTTCCCAAACGCTTTTCCGGCGATTCGGCATAAGCGAAATAAACCGGAGTTTCAGCGGATTTGACGCTCTCATTCCCTTCTGGCAGGACAGTCTTTTCCGTGCTTCTCCGGAAAATATTGACATTGCCGCCGAAAGCACTATACTCCACTCCTTTTCTAAGCTATGCTCCTCTACCAACGCCGCAAACGCATTGATACAAAAGATCGTCGATATAACGGACGACGCCTTCGGCGATCCGGAGCTTTCCATTTCTGCCATTGCGAAGCATCTTTCCTATAATGCTAAATATTTGTCCCATCTGTTTAAAGAAAAAATGGGGGTAGGATATACAGAGTATTTGCGGACACACAGGATAAAATATGCTTTACTTCTGCTGGATCACGATATTGATTCCGTCAAAAACATTGCGGCTCTGTGCGGTTTTTCCGATCCACTTTATTTTTCTAAGATTTTCAAGCAGGTTACAGGGATTTCGCCTTCCGATTATAAAAAGCAAAAGCGATAACTAAAAACTACAAAAAAGATACAGTTTTTCTGTATATATGGATATAATACATACCTTATTACGGTCTTATATTTTTCTTGAATATCCTTCCGGTGTGTGGTATACTATAGCCACCACAACTTTTTTACCACAATTTAATATGCTATATATTACGGCATACCTATGCTCATATGTATAATTTCTGAAGCCGAGGACTACGCTATTGTTAAAAAGCGTAGATTCCTCTTTCAACCAGTCCTTGGTGTTCAAGAAACAACATGAGCATATGGTAAAAAAGTGTGTGGTAACCTTTTTGAAAGAGACTGCGTTTTTTAGTGCGTGGCTCTGCGAAGGGGTCACGCATTTTTTTGATAGAGGTATGCACATGGGGGAAGAAAAAAAGGTTTGCTGTTTCTTTGGACATAGGAAGATAGAAGAAGGCGAGCAGCTACGGAAACGATTATATGTAATCATTGAAGAACTGATTATATCTAACAATGTAGGCATTTTTCTTTTCGGAAGCAGGAGCGAATTTGATGACCTGTGCCTTGCCGTCGTTACGGAGCTGATAGAAAAGTATCCGCATATACGCCATGTTTATGTTCGGGCGGAATATCCGTACATAAGAGAAAGCTATGAAAAATACCTTATGCAAAGCTACGAAGAAACGTATTTTCCGGCACGTGCAGTCGGTGCCGGACGGGCTGTGTATGTTGAGCGTAACTATGAAATGATCGATAGGTCGGATATCTGCGTTTTGTATTACATCGAGGGGTACACACCGCCGATAAAAGAAAACGGTCGGCAGGGTACAGGAGCCTGTCAGAAGAAGAGCGGCACACAGCTTGCGTATGCATATGCACGGCGGAAAAAAAGGAAAATAATAAATGTTATGCAATCATATACATCATGACCGTTACCGCTTCGGAGATTTCCGGGCGGTATTTTCATTTTGTTTGTTTTGTAAAACTTTTCCGTTTGATGAAAAAAATCTTGAAGAAAAACGAAAAATATGGTATGATGAAACATAAGCATAGAAAACAAAAAGACAGGGGTACAAAAGATGCGGAAAATCACACCCATGATGGAACAATATTTTGAAATTAAAGAGCAATATAAGGATGCGATACTGTTTTTTCGTTTAGGCGATTTTTATGAAATGTTTTATGAGGATGCGGAGGTTGCCTCCCGTGTTCTGGACATTACGCTGACGGGGAAAAGCTGTGGCGGTGAGGAAAAGGCACCCATGTGCGGTGTACCCTTCCATTCCGCAGACGGCTACATTGCCACGCTCGTATCCCACGGCTATAAGGTGGCGATCTGCGAGCAGGTGGAGGACCCCAAGGCGACAAAGGGGATTGTTCGCCGGGAAGTGGTGCGGATTGTTACCCCCGGCACTACGCTGGACGAGAACATCCTTGCCGCACGGGGCGAAAATTACATCTGCTCCGTATATATAAACGGCAGTGTGAGCGGTGTGACCTTTTGCGAAGCATCAACGGGACAGATGCAGTGTACCTATTTTGAAGAGGACAAAGAAGGAACGCTCCTGGCGGAGGAAATCGTCCGCATGAACCCGGCGGAAATTATTTACAATCTGGAGGGACATACCTGCCAGCGGCTTACGCAGGCGGCAGAAGCTTGCCAGAGTTATACGGTTTTATATAACGATTTATATTTTGACCCGGTGTATGCGGAAGCGGCAGTGGAAGCACAGTTCGGTCGCCGGGAGGAAAAGCTGCCCATGCCTGCCATGCAGGCCACCGGTGCCCTACTTTCCTATCTGGACCAGACCCAGAAAATGAAGCCCTTACATATTACGGATATTAACCTTTACACGACTGCCCAGTTTATGGAAATGGACATGGCGGCACTGAATAATCTGGAGCTTTACCGCAATATGCGTGACAGGGAAAAGAAATTTTCCCTCTACTGGGTGCTGGATGCCAGCCGGACGACGATGGGCAGCCGAGCGCTGCGTGCCTGGGTGATGCGTCCGCTGATTAACTGTACCCACATTCTTGCCCGGCATACGGCGGTGGAGGAGTTTGTATCTAATCCTCGACAGACGGATGCACTGCGGGAACGGCTTAGTAATGTATCCGACATGGAACGGGTAACGGGACGTGTGGTTATGGGTACGGCAAATCCCAGGGATTTAATAAAATTACAGAACTCTCTGGCGGTCATTCCGGAAATTAAGACCATTATGAAAGGAATGAAATCACCGCTTCTTGCGGAGCAGGAGGGACGCATGGAGCCGCTCTATGCACTTTGTGACCTGATTTCTCGTGCCATTGTGCCCGAACCGCCGCAGACCTTACGGGAAGGGAACATCATCCGGGAAGGCTTTTCCGAGGCACTGGACGAGCTTAGACACGCCAGGGACGACGGTGCGAGCATTATTGCCAAAATTGAAGCAGAGGAAAAGGAACGGACAGATATCAAGAATCTGCGGATTCGTTTTAATAAGGTATTCGGATATTATATCGAGGTTTCCAACTCCAACCTGGACAAGGTGCCGGCTGACTATATCCGGAAGCAAACCACAGTAGGCGGCGAACGGTTTATTACCGAACAGCTGAAGGAAGTGGAGAGCGTCATTTTAGGGGCTTCGGAGAAGATCGTCGCATTAGAATACCAGCTCTTTCAGGAAATCCGTAACAGAATTGCGGCGGAGACGGCTTCGCTGCAGCGGACGGCACACGCCATAGGGACAACGGATGCCCTGGCTTCGCTGGGACACGTTGCCCTGCGGAATCGGTATGTCCGACCGGAGGTAGACACCTCAGAGGCACTGGAAATCCGCGGCGGACGGCATCCGGTGGTGGAAGCGGTTTTAAAGGACGGGCTTTTTGTTCCGAACGATGCACTTCTGGATACGGCCGAGAACCGGCTGGCGATTATCACCGGTCCAAATATGGCAGGTAAATCCACCTATATGCGGCAGATTGCCCTAATTGCCATTATGGCACAGATGGGGAGCTTTGTGCCGGCAGAATACTGCCGAATCGGCATAGTGGACAAGGTGTTTACCCGTATCGGCGCGTCGGATGACCTGTCTACCGGACGCAGTACCTTTATGGTGGAAATGAGCGAGGTGTCGGATATCCTGCGTTACGCAACCAAAAAAAGTCTCCTGGTGCTGGACGAAATCGGCAGAGGCACCAGTACCTATGACGGTCTTTCGATTGCATGGGCGGTGCTGGAGCACTGCGTGCTGAAAATCGGAGCAAAAACGCTCTTCGCCACCCATTACCATGAGCTTACCAAGCTGGAGGATAAAATGGAGGGCGTTGTCAACTATAATATTGCCGCCCGAAAACGGGGAGACGATATCATTTTCCTCAGGAAAATCGTTCCCGGCGGTACGGACGACAGCTACGGTATTGAGGTAGCACGGCTTGCCGGCGTGCCGGAGGTGGTGACAAAGCGCGCCAAGCAAATTCTCCACGAGATTGAAGAAGGCGGCGAAGGTGTGCAGGTTCGGGGAAAAAGCAAGCGAGCGACGGAGGAAACCGGCCAAATCGGCTTTGCCACGCTTGCAGGGAACGAGCTTTTGGAAACCCTCCGCACCATTGATGCGGAAACCCTGTCTCCCATCGAGGCACTCAATACACTGTACAAGCTAACGAAAAAGGCGAAAGAAATATAAAGGGAGGCTCTAAGATGAAACTTCGCCAACTGACCTACGGGGCAAGCATAGCGGCGGTATATGCGGTTCTTACGCTGGTTCTGGCACCCATCAGCATGGGTGCGGTGCAGTGCCGTATTTCGGAAGCACTGACGATTTTGCCGCTTTTCACCCCTGTGGCAATTCCCGGTCTTTTTATCGGTTGCCTTCTGGCAAACGTTTTTCTGGGGTCCATTTACGATATTATTTTCGGGTCGCTGACTACGCTGGCGGCGGCATACCTTACTTATCGCTTCCGTCGGAATACATATATTGCCCTTCTGTTTCCGGTTATACTCAATGCGGTTGTAGTGGGCGGCTATATCGGGCTTTTTCTGGATAACTCCATGGCCGAGTGGCTATGTATGGTCATGGTAGGCCTGGGGCAGGCGGTGGCATGCTACGGCATCGGTCTGCCGCTTTCGAGAGTGTTAGAGAATCTTATGAAAAGAGGAAAAATAAAATGAGAATTGAAGAAATAGATCAAAACTTTGCGTCCGCACCTCTACACCGTACCGACATACAGTTTTATGATGTAAGAGAGGCCCCGTTTCGGATTTATGGCCTATATAACCCGGAAGAAGAGCCTGTTTTCCGCCGGATGCCCCAGGATGTAGCCGATAGAGTAAATGCCGGCGTTTCCGGTCTTGCTACGCATACGAGCGGCGGACGTGTCCGTTTTAAGACCAATTCGCCCTTTATTGCCATCCGGGCGAAGATGCCCCCTGCACAGCCCATGAGCCATATGCCCCGGACCGGACAGGCCGGATTTGCGATGTACTTTAATAAAAACGGTCGCAGTACATATTATCGTACCTTCCTGCCGGATTCCCAAAAATTACTGGATGGGCAGGGCATTACGAGTATTGTAGAATTCATAGATATTCCCAAAGAGGATATGCGGGACGTTACGGTCTATTTCCCACTTTATGCGGCGGTGGATGCACTGTACATCGGCGTCAAAGAGGATGCAAAGGTGCTTCCTGGTAATACGTATGGCCGAGAAAAACCAGTGGTTTTCTACGGCTCATCCATAACACAAGGGGGCTGTGCGTCCCATCCCGGTAACTGCTATCAGGGATTTTTGTCTCGACGATTTGACTTCGATTTTATTAACCTGGGCTTTTCCGGCAGTGCTAGGGCGGAGGATGCCATGGTTGACTATGTTGCAGGCCTTGATATGTCCATGTTTGTATACGATTATGACCATAACGCCCCCAATTTTGAGCACCTCAAAAACACCCATGATAAAATGTTCCGTGCCATACGCCGTGCCCATCCGGAGATACCGATTATCTTTATGAGTGCACCGAATTTCGATACGAATCGGGAACACTGGACGCCCCGACGGGCTTTGATTTTTGAAAACTACGCCCGCGCGGCGGCAGAGGGCGATAAAAACGTATATTATATCGACGGCGAACGCCTTTTCGGCGGCGATTGCCGCGACGGGTGCACCGTGGACGGCTGTCACCCCAACGACCTGGGCTTTTACCGCATGGCGGAAGCCGTAGGTGCCACCATGGAGATTATATATAGCCGGGAAGGGTGTCGTTGAGGAGAGGATAAGATGAAACTATCAGAGCTTGATAAGAATTTTGCTACGGAGCAGTTTAACTGTCCCGATGCGGTATTTTATGATGTTCGTAAGGAACCCGCTTTCCGGATTTACGGGCTGTCTAACCCGACGGAGGAAGAAATCTTCCGCCGGTTGCCGGCAGAGGTGGCAGAAGCCACAAGCCCGGAGGTGGCAGAGCTTTCCAAACACACCGCCGGCGGTCGTATCCGCTTTAAAACCGATTCTCCTTATATCATCCTGCGGGCAGATATGCCACCGTATGCCCAGTCTCCCCGTTCCTCCCTTTGTGCTATGGCCGGATTCGATATGTATATTACGAAAAACGGTTTTCACACCCATCTGGATTCCTATGGACCGCCGGAGGAGCAGACGGAGATTGTGGACGGCTTTTCCAGAATCGGTTGGTATCCGGATGATGGCGTGGTGCGGGATTTCACCTTGTATTTTCCACCCTATGCCGGTGTAAACAACGTATACATCGGTCTTAAAGAAGGGGCAAAGCTTTTACCCGGAGACGGATATAAACGGGAAAAACCAGTGGTATTTTATGGTTCGTCCATTACCCAGGGCGGCATTGTGTCCCGTCCCTCCAACACCTATCAGGGCTTTTTGTCCCGACGGTTTGATTTTGATTATATAAACCTGGGCTTTTCCGGCAGTGCCAAGGGCGAAGAGGTTATGGCACGGTATATCGCAGGACTTGACATGTCCGTGTTCGTGATGGATTATGACCACAATGCACCAACCGCCGCACATCTGGAAAAGACGCACGAACCCTTCTTCCGTATCATCCGGAAGGCACACCCCGATTTGCCGGTGATCTTTATGAGTGCTCCGAATATCCGGCGGAATCCGGACTGGACATCCAGACGAAAGGTGATTTTTGGTACCTATGCCCGGGCACTGGATGCCGGCGATAAAAATGTGTATTTTGTGGACGGGGAACAGCTCTACGACGGAGACGCCTTTGAGGCCTGCACCGTAGATGGTCTTCACCCCAATGATCTGGGCTTTTACCGCATGGCCAAGCGAGTGGGAGCAACCCTGGAACTGATTTATACAAGAGAAAATAAAAAGGAGTGACAGTATGCCACAGGAAATGCGTGGTCTTGTAATTGTAGCCCTTATTTTTCTGGGCTTTCCCGTCTACTTTCTTCCTGCCTATATTGCAGGGAAAAGGGAGCATCCCCAAAGAAGAAAGCTTCTCCTTTGGAATGTGTTTACCGCCTGGACCGTTATCGGCTGGATGGTAGTGATGATTCTTGCCGCCCGCGGAAGCGGTGCAGAGGCAATAGCTACCGATATGCAGAAAGAGACAACAGAAGCCGAAACGACAAAGTGACCCGAATAGAAACAGAAACCCCGAACACGGATGCGAAAAAAACATCGGTGCCCGGGGTTATTTATATTCTGTAAATCAGATCATCCGGCGTTATTCGTTTCCCAACAGCCAATCTACTGAAACCTTCAGAATTTTGGACAGTGCACGGAGCTCGTAATCCGCTACAAAGCGGGTGCCGATTTCGATGCGGGAAACGCTGTCTCTTTCGATAATAATGCCGTCCAACTGCAGCTTGGCTGCAAGTTCGCTTTGCGTCAGGCGGCACTTTCTCCGGGCTTCGTGCACCCGCTCGCCGCAAATGTTTTTCTTTCCGTTGAAATCATAAATTTTCATTTCAATCCTCACCACTATATGCTAAAAATAAGATTTTTCTTGACTTTAACATATTTTTGTATTATAATTGTGTTAAAGATAAGAATATTATGCATTTTACTGAAAGAAGGAATGAAAATGTTTAAGAGAAAAAACAAGCTGTGGAGGTGTCTCGCACTGGTGGTTGCATTTTGTATGGGGCCCACCCTTACCTGTGCAGCCTTTGAGGCAATGATTTTGGCGCCTGCACTCATTCTGCCTGATGCATGGTATGAAGGCGAAACCAGTCTGGCAATCGAACTTAAGAAACATAATGACGAAGCTGTTGCTTACGCGTATGCAGAGGCTTGGGAAGAAGCAATCGATGCTGTTACAGTTACACCGGCAAAGGAAGGTCTCACTTGGGAACTTAATAGCGAGAAGACCCACCTGGTATTGTCCGGCTTTGAAACAACCGGCGAGAGCATTACAAAAATTGTAATC